>JADKCL010000013.1 GCA_016718825.1 Bacteroidota bacterium
TCCGTGGTCGACATCCAAGCCAAGGACGGGAACTTGCAGGAATTGGAAGGCGACGTCAATCTTGGACTTGTTTCTGCGAAATTGATGTTGTCAGGTCCGATTGTCAAGGGGAAATCGTCCTTCCTTTTTTCTGCGCGACGTACGATTTTGGAACCGTATTTTGCGGTCATCAACAAGGCAACCGAGGAAAACAACGGCAACCGGTTGGGATATTCTTTCATCGATGTTCAGGGGAAATTGCAGCAAATTTTGGGTCCTAAGGATCGTTTGTTGCTCAGTGTGTATGCAGGAGGAGATCGATTTGCGAGTGGTTATGCCATTGACACGACGGGAATCAACAATGTTTTTGACTTCGGATTGCGTTGGGGAAACGTGGTAAGCAGCCTGCAATGGCGCCACGAATGGAGTACGCAACTTTACAGCCAATTCTATCTGCTTCAAAGTCAATACCTCTACCGTGCCCAAAGTGCATCGGAGCTGACCTTCACCGGATTTAATCCCTCCAAAAACTCCTTGGAGACCCGTAGTTCTGTCAAGGACTTGGGTGCGCGTTGGAGCTTTGATCTGATGCCTGATTGCCACAATTGGCTGCGATTTGGCGCAGCGCTCACGCACCACGTGTTTGAACCTGAAACATTTACGCAGGTTGTCGACAATTCCGCCGACGATACGGTATTTACCTTTCTCAGCCAACGCAAAATCCAAAGCTGGGAAACGATGGCGTGGCTGGAGGATCAGGTGCGCATCGGTAAGTTCTTGAATTTCAATTTGGGACTGCATTTCTCCAATTACTTTGTCGACAGCACCACTTATTGGTCCCTTCAGCCTCGCGGATCTGCGCGCGTGAGCCTGCCTGCGGGATTTGGGGTTCAGGCGTCTTACACCAACATGGTCCAATACATCCACCTGCTCACCAATAGTGGATTGGGTCTTCCGACAGACCTCTGGGTGCCTGCCACCGGAGCAATTCCCCCGCAGCGGTCGCGTCAAGTTTCCTTGGGGATCGACAAAAAATTCGGGATGGACCGCTGGAACGTGAGTGTCGAGGCCTATTACAAGGAAATGCGGGACTTGATCGACTATCAGACCGGCGTGAACTTCTTAGGGAATACCGACTGGCAAGATTTGGTCGAGAAGGCTGGAATCGGCTGGTCCTCAGGCTTGGAGGTTTTTCTTCAGAAACGTACGGGTAGGCTTACCGGGTGGCTGGGATATACACTGTCCCGCACCGATCGGCAATTTGACGCGATCAATTTCGGGCAGGCATTTCCCTACAAATACGACCGCAGACACGACCTCTCGACGGCAATTCTTTTCAAACTCAATGAGCGGATCGACCTCAGCGCCAATTGGTTGTTTGCAACGGGGAATGCGGTGACCTTTCCCGAGGCAGTCTACTACGCACCTTCTTCGCCATTGCTGGGGTTTTGGGATTTGAACCAAGGCCAAGGCCTCGATGTAATCATCAACTACGGTAGCCGCAATAGCTTTCGCCTGCCCGATTACCATCGCCTGGATTTGAATTTACGGTATCACAAGCCTGTAAAGTGGGGCGAAGTGACTTGGAATTTTGGCGTATTCAATGTTTATAACCGCCGAAATCCTTATTTCCTCTTTCTCCGGGCCGATTATTCTGAAAATCCGAATTCGCCAACCATCAAAGTCCGGAAAATGAGCCTGCTTCCAATTTTGCCCGAAGTGAATTTTGGATTCAAATTTTAGTATATTCGGGTGTGAAACGGCTTGTTTACAGTTTGTTCATCTTGACTGGACTGGTAGCACTTACCAGTTGTGAAAACGACTTGGAATCCGATATTCCAAGCGCCAAGCCTCAATTGGTTGTCAATAGCCTTTTTACGCTCGACAGCGTCATCCGCATCGAAGTCAGTGCTTCGGCCTCGCCAGGGCAAGGCGGAAATATCCAGAGTCTCCGGGATGCGAAAATCATTTTGTTTGAAGATGAAACGCAACTCAAGGACCTTGTTTTGGATTCGATGCTCGCCACGCCTTTTAACTTTTCCGGCGCACCCAATGCGAGTGTAGCCCCCGTTAAGCTTTACTTTCACAAGGTGCTTTCGAGTCCAGTAAAAAGTGGCAGACCCTATACCATTGAGGTGAAATATCCCGGAATGGAGTCGGTGACGGCCACCAACACGGTGCCGAGGCCCGTACGGGCAATTGCGGAATCGCAAATTCTCGGGTCAGCCATCAACATCGACGGCACACCGATGGTCAAACATAGTTTCACCATCAACGACAACGGCGGACGGGAAAATGCTTATGGCATCGAGGTGATTGTCACGCCGGCCGGCCAAACCGGTCCTGCTCAGCGGATTCCATTTTTCTCCGGAGAAAAGGCCTTCTCGGAAAATCTCACGGTCACCGATGGACAGTATAGTCAGGGCGTTCTCTATCAGCCACAGAATGGGGTTTATTTCACCAATGGCAAGTTTCAGGGCAGGCATAAAACTTTCGACTTTTATGTGGATGAGCAATACACGAGCAATCAGTATGACCTCAAAGTGCGCTTCCTGACGCTATCCAGAGACTTCTTCGAATTTGCGACTTCCTATCAGAAGCAAAAGCTCAACAACAACAATCCGTTTGCGGAGCCGACGCAAGTCTATTCCAATATTGAAAATGGCCTCGGTATTTTTGCTGGTTTTGCTGTGACAGAAGTGGTTTTCTGAGGCCGAATCCATCCTTTTCCTCCTTGAACGAACCGCATTTTCCACGATGCCAAAATCTTCGATTGCCCATGGAAGCTTAAGGTTCCGCCACGAGATTTGACTTTGACCGAGCTTTCTTGCCCCAATTGGATATAATTGGACTTCCTATGGTGGAGACCTTACGAATCAGCGCATAAAACAGAGATAAGTGCATCGCCGATGGTAGCCTTGCAAACACAACTTGAAAGCGTTTTCATACTTGGCTGTGACCGGTTGGCTCAGGAATTCGCAATGGCATGTTGAAGCTCTTTGACGACTTCAGCGCCTACGGTTTTGGCCTGTGCAATGAGGTCGGGTAACCGCTGCAACTCGTTGCGCGAGCCGGCAAGGCTTTCGATTTTTTGGAAAATCTCCTTCAATTCTTCAGAACCGGCATATCCCGAGCTGGATTTGAGGCTGTGAGCGGACTTTTTGATGGCATCGAAGTCCTTGGCGGTCAACAAAACCTCGAGCTCGGCAATCGCTGGAGGCAGCTTTTCGATGATGCGTCCTAAAATCCTGTTGATGAATGCCGGGTCTCCACTTGAGAGTTCAGTCAGATTGCTCAAGTCAATGTATTTGTAGGCAATGCCGACCTCCTTGGAGTCTGCTGATTCGATTTTAGGCAGATCAGTAACCACGCTTTCGATCGATTCGGCACCTGCAGGCTTTTCTACAGTTGTCGGTGCTTGAACGGTGATCCTTTCTGCTGAAGAATCTAAATTTTCCTTGGCTTTTCCTGCTGGCGCCGTCTCCGCGGACTTTTCCTTTTCAAGTCCCAGGAGTGTGGCATAATTGATCAAGACCGTCCGGACTTCATCGAGCATGATGGGTTTGCCAACATATCCATCCATCCCGGCGGCGAGATAGCTTTCTTTGTCACCTTGCATCACGTTGGCCGTCATCGCAATGATGCGTGGACGTTTGTCGCCGAGCTCAGCAATAATCCGTTTGGTGGCCTCAATGCCATCCATGTGGGGCATTTGCACGTCCATGAAAATGAGATCGTATTGCTTGTCACGTACCGCATTGACCGCTTCCAATCCGTTTTCCGCAATATCGGTTTTGTAGCCCATCATTTCCAGCATGCCGCTGACGACTTCCTGGTTGATGACATTGTCTTCGGCAATCAATATTCGGAGAGGATAGTGCTCCGCAATTCGCTCCATCGGACTTGCAAAGCGGGATTTGCTGGTTTCGGAAGCCTCCCGCTGAGGTTCGCGGTTCAAAATGGCATCTGCAAACCGTGAAAGCTGCAACGGCCGTAGCAAAAATCGCAGCCCGAGTGCCTTGTGTTTGGAGAGCTCTACCGCATCTTCCGGCAAACTTAGAACCACGATCGGCAATTCTTCGGCAGTGTATTTTTCACGCACATATTTGAGCAGGGTCAAATTGTCGTCGACAAGTCTGGCATCGATCACAAGCAGATCGGGAACCATGCTCGTATTCAGGATTTCATAGAGTTCGTCCATGTCGCTCGTGGACTTTGTCCAGACACCCCAACCATCGCAGGTACTTGAAAGTACTTGCAATGTCGGCTTGTGCGGGCTTGCCAGCACGAGGTGCTTGCCTTTCAGACCTTCGAAGTTGTTGCGTTCTGAACTGGCAATGACTTCTGAATCAATGTAAAAGCTGAATGTCGCTCCCTTCCCCGATTCGCTTTCAACCTTGATTTCTCCGCCCATCATGTCGATGAGGCGCTGTGAAATGGACAATCCAAGTCCTGTACCTCCATATTTGCGTGTGGTAGAGCTTTCTACCTGATTGAAACGTTGGAAAAGTGATCCTTGCTTTTCTGCAGGTATTCCGATGCCCGTATCCTTGACCGAAAAATGCGCGCGTATGCGTCCATCAGGGAGCTTTTCATTGCGGTAGCGGATCAAAATTTCGCCCTTGCTGGTGAATTTGATGGCGTTGCCTACGAGATTGATCAGGACCTGCCGAAGGCGGGTATGGTCACCGACAATTTGTTGCGAGGCATCTCTTGTGATGCTGTAGAGTAGGTCCAGACCTTTGGATTGCGCGCTGAATCCCAGCATTTCCACGACTTCCTCGAGGATGAGTTCAGGTTTTATATTCACTTTTTCCAGTTCCAATTTTCCAGCTTCAATTTTGGAGAAGTCGAGAATGTCGTTGATGACGGCGAGCAGGCTCTCACCACTCAGGCGAATGTTGCGCACAAAGTTTTTATGTTCGGCGGGCAAGTCGCTGGCAAGCAGCAGGTCCGTCATTCCGATCACGCCATTCATTGGCGTTCGGATTTCATGGCTCATGGTGGCCAAAAATTCGGATTTTGCCTTGTTGGCGTTTTCGACCTGTTCCTTTTGCAGCACCAATTCGCGCGTGGCTTCCACAATTTCTCCCTTGAGTCGTTCCCTTTGCCTGCGCAGATTGCGCGTACGGATGTTGAAGAGCAGCATCATCAACGTGATCATAAGGGAGGCAACCAAGGCAACAAACCAGGTTGAGCGCCAATAGGGAGCGGTAATTCGAAAGGCGAAGGACGCAGTCTGTGTACTCCAAATGCCTTCGCTGTTGGCTGCCTTTACTTTGAAGGTGTAGGCGCCTGGTGCAAGATTAGAATAGGTGGCGTGGTTGTCGGTTGTGGAAGGCAGCCAACTTTCATCAAAGCCAACCATCATGTATTTGTATTTGACCTTCTGCGGATAGCTCGTGGTGACGCCGATGAAATCAAAACTCACATGGTTCTGATCGTAAGGCAGCACAAGGCCTGAAGGAAGGCTGGACCACGGTGTAAGCGAATCAAATTTGCAGGTATTGGGGTCCAAATCCTCCAAGAAGACTTTGAGGCTATTGATGGAAACGAGGGGCAATTCCTCGTTGGGATGATCATTTTTGGGCTCATAAACCATGATGCCCGCAATCGTACCAAAGTACATTTTGCCTGCATCGCCTTTGCAAACCGCGTTCAAATTGCATTCAGGCCCCATGAAGCCCTCGTTGATCCCATAGCTGTGAATGGAAATCGGATCGGATTTAGAATCCAAGGCAATGCGCACAAGCCCTTTTTCCGTACCCACCCAAAGGTCTCCATTTGCATCGGAATCCAGGAAGTAAACCACCTTTGCGGGCAAATTCTCATAGGTGGTCAGGTAACAAAAGTCCTTTCCATTGAATCTCGACAGGCCTTTGTAGGTGCCCACCCAAACGTTTTGGTTTTTGTCTACCGTGACCGACATCGCTTGATTGTCAATCAGCCCATTGGCTTCCTGGAGTTGGGCCAACGTGTCGCCATCGTAAAAGAGAAGGCCATTTTTGGCCGTTGCAAGCCAGATATTGCCGGCAGCATCCTCGTCCATGCTAAACCCGAATACCCCAAAAAGTGGATTCTGTTCTGCAAGGTTGATCACCGTTCCATTGCGATAGATGAAGAAACCCGCCCTTGCAGCGATCCAGATGTCCCCGTTTGCAGCTTGCATCAGGGAAATCACCCTGGGCGCACCGTCGTTTTTGGCCAATTCGATCTGCTCGAGTTTGGTTCCATTCCATCGAAAAAGCCCTTCGAATGTGGCAAGCCAAGTCTGTCCCGTTTTGTCGGTAAGGATGTCCATGATGAATCCCTTTGAAAACAAATCCGGGCCCGGAGCACGTCTTACTTCCTGTCCGTTGTATTCATAAATGCCATTGCCAGTCCCAATCCAATACTTGCCATCGGGTTGCCTGTTGATGGCATAGACAAAATCTTTGCCCAACTCCGCCCCAAATTGCGTGAACATCCCGTCGGAAAACATGGACATTCCGTCTCCATTGGTTCCAATCCAGATGTTACCGGCCTTGTCTTCGATCACTGCATTAAATTCTGCATCCCAAAGGCCTTTTTGGGCTTCAAACCGTTCGAGCGTTCCTTTTTGATACCTGAGCAGACCCTTTGCGGTGCAGATCCAAAGGCGATGTTTGCTATCCCAAAGCATCTCATTCACTTCCTGGTCTTGAAGCTGACTTGTTGTGATTTCCAATCTGAAGTTTTTGCCGTCGTAGCAACTGATCCCTCCCGGATGGGCCAGCCATACATGATTGGAATCGTCTTTGGCCAAGGCTGAGATTGTTTTGTTTTCAAGTTCGGAGAAGCGGAAATTGTTTTGAAACAACCCATCTTGAAGCATGCTCAAGCCCCTCGCAGTTCCAAACCAGATTTTGCCTTCGTCCGTGACGATCGCGTCATAAATGGTGTCACAAAGCAAGCCGTCGTGACGATCAAACCGTTTGAATCGCTCTTGCTGTTGTTGATAGGCGCCTTGACCGACGGTGGCAACCCAGACATGGCCGACCTTGTCTTCGATCAGGATTCCTTTGTCGGTCATGTAGAGGCCTTCAGCTTCGCCGTATCGGTGTACTTTTTTCCCATCATAGCGGCAGACGCCGACGCCAAGGTTGCTCATCCACAGGTTGCCTTGACTGTCTTCGATGGCATCGGTCACGACGTTGGAGTACAAACCGTCATCGGTCGAGAGGTAGGAAAATCCCTTTCCATCAAATCTGCATGCCCCTCCGCCGTAGGTTCCCGCCCAGATCGCGCCGCGCCGGTCTTGACAAAGTGTCATAACTTGTGCCTGTCCCACACCGTCGGCAACGTTGTAGTTCTTGAAGTTGTATTTCTGCCCAAAAACCGCGATTGACCAAATCAAACACAGACCCAAAACGGACAGCCTTTTTGTCTTAAAGTACAAATGATCCAACAGTTTTTCCCTTTACTAGATTCCTCTCAATTTACTCTTGGATTGTCCAAAATCAGCGAGCCTGAAAGTTTGCGGGTGCTTTTGTTGGCGAATCGGGACTAAATCGATCAGGCTTTGGGAATGTGATGCATGACGCGATGTTTTGCCACGTACAAGGCTGTAAGAAGTATTGCTCAGAGTAAAAAAAATCCTTTCAAGTCAACGAAAAAGGGCTGCCCGATCAGGCAGCCCTCTTTCAATTGTGTTGCGCGCAGCTATTTTCTCAGACAGACATTGTCTTGAGAACGTCGTTCATGTTGCGCACGGCTTCAGCGCTCTTGTTGAGAAGCGCCTGCTCCTCGGCGTTGAGTTCCACCTTGATGATTTCTTCAACACCATTGCTTCCTACGCGAATGGGCACGCCGATGCAAATGTCATTGAGGCCGTATTCGCCTTCGAGGGCGACGCAGCAAGGGAAAACACGCGGGGTGTTGGTGACGATGGCTTCAGCAAGCTGTGCTGCTGCTGCTCCGGGTGCGATCCATGCACTTGTGCCAAGATATTTTGTCAGCGTTGCGCCGCCCACCATGGTGTCTGCGACGATTTGCTTCATGCGATCTTCGGCGATGTATTGGGTTACAGGAACTCCACGCCATGTGGAGTAACGTGGCAATGGGATCATGGTGGTGTCACCATGGCCACCGATCACGTTGGTTTGCAGGTCGCGTGGCGAGCAGCCCAATTCAGCTGACAAGTTGCCTGCAAAGCGGGCACTGTCAAGGATGCCACCCATACCGATCACGCGACGGCGTGGCAGGCCGGTAAGCTTCAATGTCAAATAGGTCATCGTGTCAAGCGGATTGGAGATCATCACGATCACCGCATTGGGGCTGTATTTCAGCACGTTTTCGACAACGCTCTTGACAATGCCAGCGTTCACAGAGATCAATTCTTCACGTGTCATGCCCGGCTTGCGGGGTACGCCTGAAGTGACGACAACCACATCGGAATTGGCTGTTTTGCTGTAGTCATTGGTAGAACCCGTGACGCGGGTGCTGTAGCCGCAAATTTGTGAGGTTTGGTAGATATCAAGCGCTTTGCCTTCGGCAAGTCCTTCCTTGATGTCCAACAATACGACCTCGTTGCAAAAGTCTTTTTTGGCGATGACGTCCGCGCAGGTGGCGCCTACTGCACCTGCTCCGACCACTGTAACCTTGCTCATAGCTTATGTTTTCTTATTGAAAATGACTGAATTCCTATTAAAAACGGGGCAAATTTAACGGTCATGCATCCAATATCAAAAGGAGCGTGGAAAAAAGGATAAGTTTCGTGGTTGGGCTTCCAACCACAAGCTGAAATTCTTGCGCAGCAACCGCAAAATGTAAATTTTTGTATGCTTTTGAATACGGCAGGTGGTGGATAACATTTGTAATCGAAAAAAATCACAGTACATTTGCGGAATTACTGTCCCTCGTGAGGGGATTAAACCACCTTGTTTATGATGAAAAGATTCGCCTCCATTTTCTTGATGATGCTCTTGGCTGCAGTGATCGCACAGCCATTGATGGGGCAACAATCCAAGGAAGACAAGAAAAAAGAAAAGGCCGAAGCCAAGCTTTGGAAGAAAAAGGCCAAAACTTATGCAAAGACCCCATTGTCCTTGCGTGATGATCTCGAGACTGCCAACAAGCAGCTGAAGGATTGCAGCGACCGCAACAAGGCTTTGCAAGGCAAATTTGCCGCCCTCGAAAACACCATTGACAGCCTTCAGAATGCACTGAATGCAAAGAATGCTGAAATGGCAGCCTTGCAGATCAAGTATGACAAGCTGCAAACCGCATTCGAAGGCACCAAAAAGGTCGTCGAAAGCAACATCATCCCAGGATTGATCTACCACGTGCAGGTTGGTGCCTACGTACACTTTGATATGAATCAGCACCTTGTCCAAACCGACAAGACGTTTGAAGGCGAGACCCGTGATGGCATGAACAAGTACATGATGGGTAACTTCAAGGACATCAAAAATGCTGAAGCATTCAAGGACGATGTTCGTAAGCTTGGAATCAAAGACGCATTTGTAGTTGCATACATCGACGGCACGCGTGTCACGATGGAAGAAGCAGCCAAATACAACGGTGGTGGTGCAGGTATGAATACCGGCGGCAACGAGTCTGGCAAAGACGCCATCAAAGGCAACCGCAGCAGCGGCAAAGACCTCATCAAAGGAAAATAAGAAATTCCTCAGGGGATTTTTCAAAAGGGTCAAGCTTCAGGGCTTGACCCTTTTTTGCTGCCCAGCAAATTCATTTGTGTCAGCAGCAGGCCAATGACTGCTATTTTCTGAAATAGTTTGCATGCTCACTAAGCCTTCCTTAATTTGAATGAAGATTCAGAAAAATGCCGTTTATAGCTTTGCCAGATATCGACCGCCAAGTGCTCTTGGGCATGTGGAAGGTGAATGAACCGGAAGATTACTTTCGTGCACGACTCAATATCTACGAGAATGAGGACCGGATTCTCAAGGGAATTTCGCATCCGCAGAAGCGACTGGAATGGTTGAGCAGCCGACTCTGCCTCAAGGAACTGCTACAGATTCGGCACAAGGTCGAATCTTTGAATGCACCTACGGGGCAGCCCTACCTCAGTGACCATTCGTTCAATATTTCTTATAGCCATTCCAATATGTATTCAGGTGCGATTGCCTCTGACCAATGTTTGGTTTCGATGGACTTGGAAGACCTGAGCAAGGAGCGAAATCTCAAAACGCGGTTCCTGTTTATGCACCCTTCGGAGTTGGAATACTTTGACCGCTCCACCGATATGCGTGCATTTTTCTTAATTTGGAGCGCCAAAGAGACGTTGTACAAGATTTACACAAAAAAGGGCATTGTTTTCAAGGAAAACCTCCTGATCAATCAAGAACAGAAACAGATTGAACAAAGCGGCACGGTTTCTGGTATACTTAAGGCAGATGGAATTGAGAAAGTTTACACGATCTACTACACTTTTTTTCCTGGCGTGTTGCTCACTTACACTTTTGATCCAATCGTGTAGCCAAGCCACAAGTCAAGGTGCTGGCGTCGACGCGCCCGCTCCGCAGGTCGGTATTGAAGCCGTCGAATTGCGTGACCTGATCACAAAGTCCAAACGGCCCTATGTATTGCTCAATTTTTTTGCCACTTGGTGCAGGCCCTGCAAAGCAGAACTTCCAGATCTTGTTGAGCTTCAGAATGATCCTAAATCAGAAACCGAAGTGATCCTCGTCTCCATCGACAATACGGAAGACATCCGTTCGAAATTGAAGGGCTTTTTAGGCGATGTGGGGGTCAATTTCAAGACCTACGCAAAGGCCGGCGGCGAGGCAAGTCTGATCAAGCATTTCTATCCGATGTGGGATGACCGCATTCCCTTGTCCTTGATTTACAATAAACAAGGGCAACTTTTGGAGGCGATCACCGGCCTCACCGACCGAAGCGAGATTGAACTGATTGTGAACAAACACAAACAATTGGGGAGCTGAGCCATGAATCTCAAAAAAATATTTCTCACACTTGGCTTGATTTGGCTGTCGATGCAATTTGCGCAAGGGCAATCGCTTGATTCGCTTTCCCTCCGCAACGTAGACAGCAACATGGTGAGCATGAAGTCGTTTGCGGAGAAGAAGGCACTTGTGCTGGTGTTTACTGGTAATCACTGTGTTTACTCCAAAAAATATGAGGATCGTTTGATCCGAATCGCCAAAGAATTCATGGTCAAGGACATCGGTTTTTGTTTGGTCAATTCCAATGACCCCGAATTGAGTCAGGACGACCGCTGGAGTTTGATGCGTGATAGAGCAAAAGAAAAGGAATACCCATGTCCGTATCTCTATGACAGCAACGGTATGCTTGCCAAATTGATGGGAGCAACCAAGAACCCGGAAGTTTTTGTTTTGCGTCGCGTGGAGAAGCAATGGGAAGTGCTCTACAGCGGCAAAATTGACGATAATCCTTTGATCGAAGACAAAGTGCAGCGGCAATTCCTCGTTGAGGAACTTGCTCGGGTAGTGAATGGCGACTTTGCGCCTGTGGCTACCGAACCTGCCGTTGGCTGCAACATCAAAATGAAAGAGTGATCGGCTGAAAAGCGGTTGCAATCAAATAGCGAAGGGGGCGCTCACATCACACGGTGTGAGCGCCCCCTTCGCTAAACATTCGCCTCTTCGCTAAACCAGATCAAGCCAAGACCTTGTCCATCAACACCGCAGGTGTTTCACGGAAGCGGTAGAGTTGATCCCGGAGTTTGGGCGTGAATCCAGCCTGCTGAATGCACTTTTGAATTTCCTCTGAGCTGAACCTGAACGGCGCGCCCGCGGCGGAGACGACGTTTTCTTCGATCATGATTGATCCAAAGTCGTTGGCGCCTGCATGCAGGCAAACCTGTGCAACCTCGGGACCGACGGTGAGCCAACTGGCCTGGATATTGGTGATGTTGGGCAGCATGATGCGGCTCAGACTCAACATGCGCAGGTATTCTTGCGCCGTCACTTCGTTTTTGATCCCCTTGACGCGGTTCAGGAGTGTGCCGTCGTCTTGGTAGGGCCAAGGAATGAAAGCCAGAAATCCATTTGCAGTTGCTGGCTTTTCGCTCTGCACCTGCCTGATGCGTACCAAATGGTCAAAACGTTCTTCGATCGTTTCGACGTGCCCAAACATCATCGTCGCGGAGGTGGTGATGTCCAGTTTGTGGCATTCCCGCATCACGTTGAGCCATTCTTCTCCGAGGCATTTGCCGTTGGAAATGATACGACGCACGCGGTCGGCGAGGATCTCGGCACCGGCACCGGGCAAGGAGTCGAGGCCTGCGGCCTTGAGCCGCGTCAGTGTTTCATGGTAGCTCAGTCCGCTCAGCTCCGAAATATGCACAATTTCGGGGGGGCCAAGCGAATGCAAACGCAGGTTGGGATACCAAGATTTGAGTTTGCGGAACAGCTGCTCATAGAAGTCGATTCCCAAATCAGGGTGGTGACCACCTTGCAACAGCAATTGATCGCCTCCCAAGGCGAAGGTCTCTTCAATTTTGCGACGATAAGTTTCGTCGTCGGTGATGTAAGCGCGGTCCTTGAACTTCTCGGTTGGCGGAACGAAGAAATTGCAAAACTTGCAATTGGCGACGCAAACGTTGGTCGTGTTCACGTTCCGGTCGATCTGCCAAGTCACGATCCCGGGGGTATCCTGCTTTTTGATCTTCCGAATCTCATTGGCGACGTACATCAAATCAGGCAAATTTGCATGATGGTAGAGATGTACACCTTCCTCCAAGCTGAGGTGTTCGAGCAGGAGTGCCCTGTCAAGAAGTTGTTGGGTATTCATTTCCCTTGAGTTTGGAGGTAAAACCTCCAAGTCCGCCAATTGTTAGGCGTTGGTGTAGGAATTCAGCATGACCGGCATGACGAGCATGAGCAGGTCTTCACCTTCGTTTTGACGGCTTGGCAACACGATGCCTGCACGGTTGGGTGTGCTCATTTCCATGTGCACTTCCTCGGTGGATGCATTGTTGATGATCTCGATCAACAAAGAGGCATTGAAGCCGATCTCGAGATCGCCGCCTTCGTAGTGGCATTTCAGTGTTTCCTTGGCTTCGTTGGCGAAGTCGAGGTCCTCAGCACTCACGGTCAACTCACTGCCCGAGGCTTTGAAGCGCACTTGGTGGCTGGTCTTATTGGCGAAAATGTTGACCCTTTTGAGGGTTCCGAGCAATTCCGAGCGGCTGATCATCAGTCGGTTGGGGTTGTCGGTTGGGATCACATTCTGATATTCAGGATATTTTTGGTCGATCAAACGGCAGACGAGCAACATCGAGCTGCTACGGAAAAACGCATTCGCCTGATTGTACTCAATACGCACAGGTTCCTCGTTGTTTTCGAAGCTGCTTTTGACCAAGTTCAAGGCCTTTTGTGGAACAATGAAGCTTGCAGGATCCTTGACGGTGATGTCCACGCGGCGGTAACGAACCAATCGGTGGGCATCCGTGGCAACAAATGTGAGTCCGTCTGGGCTCAAGTTAAAGTAGATCCCGTTCAAAGCAGCCTTGTCCTCGTCGGTCGAAGCGGCAAACAGCGTATTGTTGATCGCAGCAAGCAACGCTTTGGCAGGCAAGGCAGCAGCTTGGGTATCTTCTGGAACTGGAATTTTTGGGAAATCCAGACCGTTTTCGCCGCTCAGCTTGTACTTGCCCGTTTCGGAGCTCAGTTCGATCGCAAACGTGTCGTCGTCGATGCTGAAGGTAATCGGCTGATCGGGAAGCGCCTTCAAAATGTCCAGCAAAATCTTGGCAGGAACGGCAATTTTGATGTTGCCGCCACGTGACTCGATCTGCAAGGACGTCTGCATGGAAATCTCCAAATTGGTCGTGGAGATGGTAAGCTTTCCGTCTGCGATGTCAAACAAGAAGTTTTCTATGATTGGCAACACCGAGCGGCTAGGGATCACCCCTGAAATCTTACTCAACTGCTTCAACAATCCCGAGGACGAAACGATGAAATTCATAAGCTGAAATCTACTATTTGAGGGGCAAATGTAAACATTCGAGGACAAGCAGCCAACTTATTTTTCCCACAGTCGCTCCTTGTCAACCTTCTTGTTTTAAGTCATCGACATAGCGCAAGAGCCGTTGCGCAAGCGCTTTGGGTGCATAGTGTTGCATGGCCCAATCATATCCTGCTGCGCCAATTTCCTTCATTTTCTCAGGGTCATTGAGCACATCAATGGCCTTTTGCGGGTTTCGCAGGTCCACGCCGAGGTAGTGCTGGAAATTGACCGGCATCTCCGGCAGTCGGATGCGGTACTTTTCAAAGTCAACATTGACGGCCATACTTTTGGCAGCAAAGGCTTCCCAGATGCGCCAGGAGTCCCATTGGTAGATGCGGTAGGTATGGTCGGTATGCAATCCGATTTTTTTGGCAATGTTGTTCATCCGCCCGATCGAAGCTGCACTCTCCACGAAGTAGTTGATAAATTTCCAGGTGTACCAACCCCAAATTGATGGTTTGATGAAAAAGTCCCCTCCAAAAGCAGATGTGGCCAAACTGCGTCCGATTCGGTCCAAATAAGCTTCATTGTGGCGTCCAGCACTTTGCCAGACCACATATTCGCTGAAATCTTTGCTGTGTTCCAAAGGTTCCCAATCAAAGGTTTCCCGTGTGGTGTCAATCCGGCGTTGGTCGAGCTTGTCAAACACCCATTCCTTGGCCCGTTGCCGCACTGAATGCGAATTCCGGTAATTCAGACAAATCTTGTCTTCCTTGGGGAGGTCCGGACGCGAAAGCGAAATCATGTGATTCGTCATCCCGTAAGCCCAAGGCCGAAAGTTTTTGGGATATGGAATGCCTTCGTAAATGAACGTGAGAATGAGGTCGAATTTCTTGTAAATCGGCTTGAACATCTGCTTCTGCATCACCATTCCGTCTCCAGTGGAGATGAAAACCTTCTTCCCGGGGGCATCAAAATAGGCCTGTGGAAATTTTCCGTCGCCGTAGGTCAGGTATTGCTCGGTAAGGATGAGGATGTCTGCATCATTGGGACCCAATGCCGGATCTTGCTTGAATAAAATGTTTCCGTCTGCCTCGCGCCAGTAGTCCGTATTGGCCCCAAAGGTGATGCCAAGTTCCCGCATGCCCTGCGCCATGCCGATCGCATTGTGCTGATAGCCCATCTTCGAAATCGGCTGCACGAAAAAATATACCTTGGGTAGACGCATTCTCTGGGAAATTCAAATTTTCCCTCGCAAGATAGCGAATTTGAGATTTGACAACGCGGCATTCAAATCCCGAATGCGGGCATCACAACGTTTAGGGCTGCGGGACGCCCGCTGCAAAAAATCCTTTGGACTTCAAAAACGGATCAATCACAAAATGTTGCACCGTGAGCAAGTCCTTTTTTCCCTCGATGAAGGCAAAAAAGTTTGCAGGTGAATCTTCCCTTGCGAAAAGCAGGAGGGAGGTGCGGGCGCCTGCTGTCGTTTCGACTGTGAATTGGGCATCCGGAACGCGTTTGGTCAGCGAGTCCATCATTTTGGGGTACTGCGTATCGGCAAAGGTCTCGGCATTGATCTTGCCTTGAAACAGTGCCAAATAGTTCGCGATCCGGCTTGAATCAGCGAATTGCCCGTCCCCCAGACGCCATTTCCCAGCCTCCAGCCGCAGCGCAAAACTCTGCGAAAGCGTATCATTGGCATAAGTTGCAGCAACCGATTTCAAGTCTTCTCCCTTCAGATTCCAAATTCCGCGGTCCCGCCAATCCGATTCATTCGTAGAATAATAAATCGAGACATAGCCGTCCAAGGCCGGTTTGGAAACCATGTAGCACTTGTCAGAAAACTCCATCTTGAAGATGTTTGCCGTCTGTTGATTGTTGGCCGGGCCGATCAGGTAATCCTTGAGCAGCTTGCCTTCCTTGTCCCAGATTTTGACATGGGTATGGTTGCGCTTGAGCAAGCTCAATGAAGTTGCTTGGGCCTTATTCGAAATCGGTTCCTTCACCCGAATGTCTGTCAATGTCTTGAGAAAGTCATTCACCTGGATCAAACTCGCATCATACTTGCCATTCAGTTTCCATTCGTTCTCGCCGGCACGCTCCAACGTCACCTTGGATTCGCTGATCGTCGCCTTCACCAGTTCGATTTCAACCTTGCCCACCGTTTTGGCGTCTGCAATGTGGAACTCATTGTCAGGGCCATGCCATTGGTAGGCGAAAACAAAATAGGCACCCACCAAGGCGATCAAAGCAGCAAGGAGCAGGAGGGTTTTCTTTTTCATAGTTGTTGCAGGCGTCTGTTTTTGTAGCTGCGCAAGAAGTAGCGTGTGACGCCAAACAGGATCACGAGCAAAATCGGCAGGCCGAGGTTCACCAAGCGCAGCGTCAACTCCTTGCCGCGGGTTTTCTCGGGATCGAGTTCGCGGTCATTGAATTGGCGCACACGGAGTTTGGTGAGCAGATCCTGCCCGGTCATGATGTCGATCAAGTTGATCATCACCTGCTTGTTTTCCTCGGGCAGCGGCATCACATTCGGACCCAATTGTTCCCCGACGGCAAATTCACCATCTGAAATGACCACCACCTGCGGATTGCGGCCATTCATCGTTGTTGCCAAAAACGCCTCCTGCGGCGGATTGGGGGCCATCGAGTCCCGTGGCACGCCACGTCCGGCAAAGTTGGATCGGAATTGACCTTCGACGAGCAAACCCATGATCTGGGCGCCGCTGGTGTACAGGTTCGCATCGGGCCTGGCCCGCAATTCCTGATCGATATTGATGAATTGGCGTCCCTCCTTGTTCCACGAGCGTTGCGAACTTTTGAACAGGACCGTCTTGCGAATGCCTTCAATGTTAAAAGTGTCGATGCTCGCAGGGTAGCGCATGAGCAGGCGTGACACATAACGCGTCGCAGGATGCCCGCTCAGGTTGCGAATCATCGGGAACCACGGCCAATAGGCCTTGCGTTGCTCATTGCCGTAGGATGCAGTGTACGATCCTGCGGTGATCATGCCGCATTGCATGTCCTTGACCAAATTGTAATTGAGCTTCACCCCCCATTTCATCAACATATCGTCCAGGTTCGTGGCACGCAAATCCGTGAGCGTACTCGCCTGATCCCCAATGGTGAAATCGAGGATTTCATGGTCCATGGCAAAGATCACTTTGCCCCCGCGCATCAGGTACTGGTCGATTTCGTATTTCTCGCGTTCGGTCAAAGCGCCTTGCGGTTGCATTACGAGCAAGAGGTCAAGAATGCTCGGGCCGATCGGTTTCCCTTGGCGCAAATCCACGCGGATCACATTGTAATAGTGGTCAATGTCGTTGTACAAGTCGCTCATCCGCTCCTTGGGATATTCTCCGTGGCCGGTGAGCAGCCCGATGGTCTTGTATTTTTCGCGGCTGAGGTTGTAAATCGTCGTGAGCAAATTGTACTCAAAGCGCTGCAGTGCGCAAGGCACATCAAAGTCGGGTTGACCCTCTTGCGACATATAAGTACAACCGTGAATCAGGTTGATCATCACGTCCTTTTGCTTGTAAGTGACCATTGCAAAGGGCAAAACCTGCACCTCTTGCTGATTGGTGTAGGACGTCGGCATGCGCAAGCGGAAGGGATAAAGGCCCTTCGCTGCAAATCGCTGGATAATACCTTGATCTTCGCCCGGATCCACAAATTGATAATCAAGATGGCCGTTGGAGCTGATGGTCAGCTCTTCCAACAAGGTGCGCATCCCGTCTTCGAATTGTTTGTAGTGCGTAGGCAATTCGCCGCCGTAATAAATGGTCACATAAGCCTGCTCGGGCAAAGTGTCGAGGTAGGATTCGCTGACCTCGGAAATCGTGTGACGGCTGTCGTCGGTAAGGTCAAAACGGCGGAAAATGCTGCTGGAGAATGCGTTGAGCACCACGACAATGCCGACAACGATCACCAATTGGATGGCAAAGTTGAATTTTGTCTTCTGCTTCGCGGTCGAAGGCTTGGACGGAGTCGCTTTTTCGTCTGGATTCATGGCTTATCTCCGTTTCAGGCTCAAGGTGGTCGTGGTGGCGGCAATGACGATCACCACCACACTCAGGAAATAGACAACGTCTCGGGTATCGACGACCCCCTGCGAGATGTTTTCATAATGCGATAGAATCCCCAAGCGGTCGATCGCAAGGTTTACATTCGTCAGATCTTCCAATTGCGAACTGAATGAAAATCCGAAGTACATCATAAAACAAAGGAAGGCCCCGATTACATAGGCAACGACCTGGTTTTCACTGAGTGCCGAACTCAGAATTCCAAGTGCCGCAAAGATGGTTCCCAAGGCAAAGAGGCCGATGTAGCCGCCGATGATCGGGCCGTTGTCGAGCTTGCTGGTATAGGTGATCGCGCCAATCGTCTGATCGAGCAGTTCAGGATTCATCGCCCGTTGCAGTTCCGAAGGGTCACGGGCGACCATTTGGATGCTGATATAATAGATGAACGTCGGCAGGATGGTAATGAAAACCAAGAATGCCGCCGCGCCAAACTTGCCCAGAATCAACTGGAAATTGGTGAGGGGTTTGGTCACCAAAAATTCGATGGTGCCGGTTTTCATCTCCTCCGAAATGGAGCGCATCGTGATCGCCGGAACGAGCAAGATGAAGAAAATCGGGGCGTATTGGAAGAGCAAATTCATATTCGCCTTGCCGGATACCAGAATGTGCTCGTCAAAAACCCAGAAGAAAAGCCCTGTGAGAATGACAAACACAATCAGCACCATGTAGCCTACCAGCGAATTGAAAAAACTGGCGACTTCCTTCCTGAAAATGGTGAAACTATTTTGCACGATTAGCCATTGGTTAAGCTGCGGAAGACTTCTTCCAAGTTTTTCTCTTTTTTCTGCAACGCTGCAATCGGATTGCCTTGGGCGATGCTTTGCTCCATGATCACGCGACGCAAGTCGAGTTCGGCAGGGGAGTAGAAGGTAAATTCCTTACCGGAGGCACCTTCTTGCCTTACCCGAACCGCTTCGTTGAGCGCCTTCACCGGCTCGGCGGCAAAGCCGGGCTTGTCAAAGGCGATATGAAGCACATTTTCCGAGGCGGATCCGTGACGCAACTCCGACAAAGTCTCGTCGGCTACGATTTTGCCACGGTTGATGATGATCACGCGGTTGGCGATCGCCTCGACCTCCGGCAAGATGTGCGTGGAGAAAATAATCGTCTTGCTTTTGCCGATTTCCTTGATCAAGCTCCGAATCTCAACAATCTGATTCGGATCCAAACCTGTCGTCGGTTCGTCCAGAATCAAAATATCCGGATCATGGATCAGCGCCTGCGAAAGCCCGACGCGTTGGCGGTAGCCTTTGGAAAGCATCCCGATTTTTTTGTGTTGCTCGCGTCCCAAGCCAGTCATGTCGATCACCTCCGGAATTCGGCGTGCCAAGGCACTTCCCGGCAGATGGTACAGTCGCCCGACAAACTTCAGGTATTCATGCACATACATGTCGAGGTACAGCGGATTGTGCTCCGGCAGGTAGCCGATACGCTTCCGGATTTCCAGACTGTGCTCGTGAATGTTGAGTTGATCGACCTCGACGGTGCCGCTGCTCGGCGGCATGAAGCAGGTGATGATCTTCATGGTCGTGGTTTTACCCGCGCCATTCGGACCGAGAAATCCGACGATTTCACCGGCTCCAATCTGGAAATCGATGCTGTCGATCGCCTTTTGGCTACCGTAGACCTTCGTGAGTTCTTTGACTGTGATCATCTTTTTTGAAAACAAGGGGACTAAGCCCCTCCCGTAACAGCTGTCAGTCGGAATCCTGTTGAAGGCAAATTCCGAATGACAGGGCGCAAATTTAGAAAAATGCGGCGATTTGGAAGAGGGAAATGCAGGCTTTGATTACGCGGTTTTGGATCATGGAGAATGCAACTTTTCGGCTGCTTTCCAACTTGGGTGCTTTGCCTTCTGCCATTCCCAAACAAAAAAGCTGCAACTTTGCATCCTTGTGAATCGCCTGTTGCCCCGAATGATTGTTTTGTTGTGCCTGCAATTGGCAGCGTTTTTGACGTTTGCGCAACCTGCACGGTTGCAAAAAGAGGCGCAGCAATTGGCCAAGGAGGCAGGAGAAAGCATCGGAACCGGCGAATTTCATACCGCTGCCGAAAAATTTGCCCGCGCTTCCAAACTCGATCCCAAAAACGTTGATTATCAAATCGGTCTGGCAAATGCCCGATTCTTTTTGCAGGACCATGCCGGCGCCATGGCGATCTGCAAGCCCTTGATGACAGGGAAAAAACCCAATGCCGAAGCATTTCAGGTTTATGGAAGCTGCCAAGATGCTTTGGGGCAGAGTTATGAAGCGCTTGCGACTTTTCGCGAGGGCCTCATCCATTTTCCCAAATCGGGCGCATTTTATATGGAAATGGGCATTGTCGAGTTTGGGCGGAACCGTGATGCCGAGGCGCTTGCCTATTGGGAGTCGGGCATCCAAATCCAGCCCGACTATGCCGCCAATTATTACTTTGCAGCACCGGTTTTGCTCCAAATGGGTGATTACGCATGGTCAGCCAATTACGCCGAATTGTTCATTAATCTCTCCCGCAATGCCGAACGCGTCACCGAAATGAGCCTGCTTTTGATGGAGGCGCATGAAGCAGCAAGGCATTTCGACTACCAAAAGGCATTCAAATGGCAGTTTTTTCAGCCAAAGGATACAGCAGAAATGCATTCGAAGGAAGCTACGCGCTACCCTCAATTGTTGGACGAAGCCTATTCCTCAGAATTTACGGACACGACGACCCGCATCAGCATTGCAAAATTGGCCGATATCAGGCGTTTTGTTGCTTATTGGTTGCCGCGTCAAGATCCCCAAAATCCAGCAATGAACCTCTACAGGTGGCAACAGCGCGTGGTGGATGCTGGTTTTTGGGAGGCTTACAACTATTGGCTGTTGGCCGATGCACGCCCTGACAAGGCGCAGAATTGGTTTGAAAACAACAAATCCGAATTTGAAGAGTTTGAATCTTGGTTGATGAAAAATTCGATTCACAAGCACTTGAAACGGGCAGTCGTGCGCCCGAAATAGAACAGGAAAGCTATAAAATTAGATGATCATTTACAGTGTTACAGTAAGTATTGACAATGCCGTGGAGGCAGATTGGGTGGCTTGGATGCGCACCAAACACATTCCTGACGTCATGGAAACGGGTTATTTTGTGACCGCCCATATGCACCGCCTGCTTGATCCAGCTCCGGAAGCAGGTGTTTCGACCTTCAACATTCACTATGAATGTGTTTCCATGCAAGCTTATGAAACCTACCGGGAGACCAAAGCCCCCAAGTTGCAGGATGAGCATCTGGCACGCTACAAGGATCGTTTTGTTGCATTCCGCACGCTTTTGGCGCGGGAAGACAGCTTCTGACGCGGCCGCTTTGCTTCTATTTCTGAATCCAGTCCTTGATGTAGCCGGCGATTTCCTGCCACCCCTCCTGGGCACAGAGCATGTGCGTACGTCCAGGAAACTCCTTGAAATCCAAGCGGCTGCCATTTGAACGGTAGCGTTCAAAGTTCTTGCGGTTCAGCGAGGGTGGAATGATATTGTCTTTTTCTCCTGCGATGATCAACAAAGGCGAATGAGTCCTGTTCCAATCCACCTTGCCGGCGTTTTTGGTCGATTGACGTGGTATGTTGCGGCCCTCCGGCACGACGAATGCATCATAAAGCTTCTGCGTTTCGGCCATCGTCATCGTATTGCAAAAGGCATAGTGAAACCATTCGACGGTCGGCAGGCATGGGCTGTTTCCTTTAAAGGGGTTGATCGTGCCGATGTTGGCCTTGAGAAAACTCCATTTGGTGGTAAAAACGCCCTTGGGCGGCGCAGGATCGATGCTTACACCCATCGTACCCAAACCACGATTGATCAACAATTGCACGATCAGCCCGCCGATGGAGTGCCCAATCAAAATCGGCGGTTCGGACTGATCCTTGACCACCTTTTCCATGACGGCCATGACATCCTCCAAATTCAACGTGCCCAATCCTGCTGGAATATTTTTGCGCAAGGCTGCCGGTTCGCCGCTGTGAAAGGGAAATTCGGGAACGATGACGTTGTACCCTTCCTTTTCAAAATAGGTTTTCCAGTCTGCCCAGCTTTTGGCGTTCATGAAAAGGCCGTGGATGAGGATGATGGTTTTTGATTTCATTTTTTTCGCGCGCTCACGATGTAGCCTGTGCCGCTGAGAACCCAATTGCGGTGGGAGTAATTTTCCATCCACCTTCGAATCGGAATCGTGACAAAGCTGAAAAGGGTGTCAAAGGGGGCCACCATGACGGAAAAGTCAAAGTAGCGGAAGGCCAGCTTTTCGTAGCCGTGTTGGGCGAGGTAATTGTCAAAGCCCTTGGGCGAATGGACGCGCGGACGGAAAGGGAAATGGTGCAATTTCCCACGGCGCAGCACTTTTTCCTTGATGAAGTTCATTCCCCGGTGGAGGAATTTGCTTTGCTTCAAGGGTTCGATCAGCGGAGCGGTCCACTTGCGCAAGGCCCATTTGTTGGTGACATTGATGATGAGGACGCCGCCCGGTTTCAGAATCCGGCTCATTTCGGCCATCCATTTTTCGTCACCAGGGAGGTATTCGACGACGCCGGAGCAGATGATCAGGTCAAAGAATTGGTTTTCGAAGTCGAGCTTTTCAATATCGCCGGTGGCGAGGTGCACTTCGTTCTTCTGCGGTGCCTTGGCGACCTTCTCCTTGGCGATTTCGATCATATTGGCGGCAATGTCGATGCCCCAAACGCGCCATTGGTTGCGCATCAAGTCCAGCACCATTTCACCGGGACCGCATCCGATGTCCAAAACAGCGGCATCTTTGGGCAAATCCAGCTGCAAAGCCATCTCCAACATGTATTTGTGTCGGTATTGCAGCGTCGGATATCCGCCCTTGGCAATGTAGAATTCGCGGTTGTATTCTTGTGCCTCGCCTTCGTAGTAATTTTTGACAACTCCCTCTACCATATTTCAACGTCTTAGGTGCAGGCGAAAAAGCAGGTTTTTGGCCCGTTGCCTGAAGTATTTCGGGTGGAAAGTTCTGGAAATTTTTGCAGAAAACTGAGCAAGGTCATCTTGGGGTTCGATTTCCAGCCGGTGTAACGCAAACAAATTACCGGAGAAATTTCTGCGACTCCAGATCGTGGAACAGGCGCTTTCGTACCCCGCAGCCTTGATTTCTCTTTCGCATCGACCGTCAAAATCACGCAATTGCCCAAATGGGTAGGAAAAGTGCTTGACCTTTACCTTCAATTCGCGCTCCAAAATGACCTTGCTTTCGCGCACTTTTTCGGCCAGAACTTTTGTTTCCAGCGTGCGCATGTGCCTGTGCGCCATGCCATGTGAGCCGATGGAGACACCTTCTGCCTTTGCAACTTCCCGTAGGGCATCCCAGTTCATGATGGGAATCGCGCCATCGTCCCAAACGTTGGATTGCCCGACAAAATTGGTCGGCACGTAGACGATCGAGGAAAAGCCATGGCTGCTCAAAATGGGCATTGCCAATTCCTGGTAGCTGACGTAGGCGTCGTCAAAGGTGATGGTCACGCAGTTCCGTGGCAAGCGGCCTGCCCGCAATGCTTGAACATAGGCGTCCATCGTGACAACCGTGTAGGCGTTGTTGGCAAGCCAATCCATCTGCTGCGTGAAATTGGTGACGGAAACCGTGTTGAAACCGGCCTGCGCAGCGAGGTTATGGTACATGAGGATCATAGCAACAAAGAATTTCCTCGGAGATTGGGAACCATTCGAAGGTAGATTTTCATTTCCGTTCGCGCTCGATCACTTCACGGTACAAATCCTCGACTTGCTGTCGCGCCCAAGGCGTGCGGCGCAGGAATTTGAGGCTGGATGAAATGCTTGGGTCACTGCGAAAACAATTGATCGGCACCCGAATGCCAAGCATTTCCCAGCCGTAGTAGTCTACGAGGTGCTCCAAAATCATCTGAAGCGTCTTCCCATGCAACGGATCTGGGTTTTGCATTGCCATCCAACAAATTAAGCGAATTTTAATGACCACTGCCAGTTTATAACTTTTTTGCTGAAATCAAGTGAGATAAGTATTGCCTACCGTCCTCTAAATCCGTAACTTGTGGGTTCAATCGGCAGTATCTATGAAAAAAGCAATTACCCTTCTGAGTTTGCTATTGGTATTCTATTCTGGTTCATTGTCAGCGCAATGTACACTCGCCAACTTCACCTCAGTCGCGAATCTTGGTCCAGCCAACTTCCCTTACTTTGCTGCCGGACCCGGGATCACGGTTACGGCTTCTGCGCCAGGCGTTCCCACGCTTGGTAACACTTCCTATACTTGTGGCGCGCAAACATTTGCTTGCGCGTCCCCGACTTGGTGGCTCAATGCGACCAACCATGTGCTTACGTTGACCTTTTCATGTCCCATTGGGCGCTTCTCCGTAGTTGTCAATGGCACCAATCAAGGTGAGATTTTTACGTTTACCGGCAATGCCGGCACCACCACGCTCAGTGATTATTGTACCACCAACTTCGGCACGGTTTTACCCCATCAACTCCGTGACAACGTGGTGCCCGCAACCGGAACGCTGATCACCGTCAACAACAATGTCGGTGCGACAAGCTATCAAATTACCCACAACGGAGTAGGTTCAGGTTCAAGGATTTCTGTTCTGAATTGTTTTGTGTGTGCCAGTCCATTTGCTGTCAATCTCGTGAATTTTTCAGCCAATTACCGTTCCGACCTGCAAGACGTTGCCTTGGATTGGCAGACGAGCAGCGAGGACAATGCCCGCGGATTTGAAGTCCAGCATAGCCTCAATGGCGAAGATTGGGAAGTCCTCGGTTTTGTCGAAAGTAAGGGTACCGGCAACGGATTTGGAAACTATAATTTTGTACACCCGCAGCCAGTTCAGGGAAGCAATTTCTATCGCCTGCGCATGGTGGATCAAAATGGGGAATTTCAATTCTCTCAAATTCAAACGATCAACATGTCACCTGAAAATCCCGAGGCGACGATTTTCCCAAATCCGACGTCCGGGCAATTTGAAGTCAGGGCTGCAGGTCGCAAAGGAAACCTGGAAGTGACGGACATGCTCGGTCGTCAAGTTTATCAGCATCCATTTGATTCTCAGGCTGTCATTGACCTGGGATCCCAGCGTCCAGGCGTGTATCAAGTGAAGATTACCGATCAGCGCAACCGCAGCACATCCCAGCGAATCGTCTTGCAGTGATTGGATGGATTCGGAATCAATGCGGATCTTGGAGTGAGGAATTTGTTCCGCAGTCTATTGATCTGATTCCTCAAAGGCCAGGTATTCCAACATCGCGACAAAGTCGCTCGGGGGCTGGAAGTTGATGGAATTGTCGGCGATTTTGTAGGGCAGATTCATGAATTTCCCCTGCCGATACCAATACAGTTGTGAGGTGATCGACCCTGGACCTTCATGGTGCATGCCATAGGCCATCGGAATGAGCATGTTGATGGCCTTGAGCACCGAGGAATCTTCAATGGGATGGATCAACGTCGAATGCCGATGCGGGACCGCCACCAAACTGCCATGCGTACCGACGAGTCCCGGCACCCGGTCAAGGTTGAGGATGACGTTGGAACCGAAGAAGTGATTCTGAATCACGGCCTTGAGTTTGACATTCGCATCCAAGTCCGTCGCGGAAAAATCGTAGCTCTCCCGGATATTGGCCAAACCCAGCTCCAGTAGCTCTTCGGCGGATTTTCCCCAGACTCGTGATTGCTCGGGCTTGATACTCGAAATGGCTTGGGGCATGTCAAATACGAGCATGGCAATGATCTCCTCCGTGATGGATTTTGCGATCACGCCTTCGGGACCGATCGACTTGATATGGTCCTTGTGATAGAGCCGCGTGCCGATAAACGGCTTTACAAATTCGAAGTCATTGATGTTTTCAAAGAAACCGGCGATGAAGTCCTTGGACTTCCGCATCACATCAAAGTGATTCCGAATCACGCCCGCATATTCTTCTATTTTGGCCTGTTTGCACATTTGCGCCACGTTCATCAAGCCGAGGTTTTGCATTTCGCTGTCATCAGACATCCACGTCGTGCGGACGATGCCATCCTCGACTTTGAAGGGCTTGCCCAAGGATTTAAAATACTGCACGACCGCTTTGTCAAATGCTTGAAACTCTTCGGCGGTGAAAAAGTCTGCCCATGCCGGCACCTCGTTGCGATCGTTTGGGTTGTTGGAGAATGGATTCATGCAGAATAAAGGATTGGAGAGGTAAATTAATGCGATGTTCTCGAATTAACAAACCTCTCCCTTGTTCCAAATTCAGGCAAACCTATTCCCTTTTGCGATTTCCATTGGGCAAATACAGGCTGAAACCAACCTTGGCTTGCAATCCGCCTGCCAAATTTCCGAGCGCGGATTTGTCCAATTCCGTCGTTCCACGGAAACCCAAAGAGAGGTCCAGACTCGCATTTTTGGAGATGAAAAAGGCGGCTCCGCCAGAGGCTTGAAAATACGCCCATCGCGGGTCGAACCGCATGCCATTGGCGTTCGCAAATCCCTGCCCGATGCCCGTTTCCAATTCGACGAATGGCTTGATACGCTTCGACAGGGAGAAGTAATAACGCGAAAATGCCCCAGCAGAAATCGCGAAACCTGTACTGTTAAAGTTCCGCCCTGCGTCACGTTGCATACCAAATGACAAGCCTAGTCTGCCGCCGACCACCCAATTGTCGGCTACGAATTTCCCCATTGCGGGGTCCAAGCCAATACCGAATTGGGAGGAATTCCGACTGATGCCGATGCTGAAATTCCTCAAATTAGCACCGACATAGAGCCTGCCCTTTTCGGTTTGGCCATGCAGTAGCAAGGTTGAAATGCTGAACATCAGGAGAAGAATACATTTTTGAAAGTGACTTTTCATGGGTTTAAAAGGTTAAAATTGGACCAAAGGTTTCCCTGCGAATCATAAGTTCATTCGCGTGGAATTCTATCAAATAATGTGTAGAACAAGTGCTTGCGGCACTTTGAATTCGTTACCTAGGTGATGAATGTACGAGATCTGGAATCGATTATTGTATCAAGGCAGTTTTTCTGAAGGCTCGATCTGTTCCACCAAAGCAAATGGCGATTCAGTTGCAATCGGAAACTTTGCTCAGGTATGTTTTTGCCTTCGGATGGTATTCAAATCTGCAGCTATTGGTAGACAGCTTGCGGATTGGTTTCAATTGTTGGATGTCCATGGGCATGGTATCTGCCACGATTTCCGCAATCGTCACGACGTCGATCTCCTGAATTCCATCCTCGTTTTCATCGGAAAAGACGATTTCACTCGTTTCACGGTAGCCTTCATCTTCTTCGAGTTTTTCCTGCCCGTATTCTGCAAAATAGTTACCTTTTCCATAGTCTTTCCAATCGTAGAATGCAGTGAGTTGCGAGAATATCTGAAAAGCGGTATCCAATTCGATCCGAATGATTTCCATCCCTTTGTTCATGTATGTGCTATGCGATTGCTCGAATTGAAGCACGAGATCGTTTCTTGTGGGGTCTGAAACCGGGCGAAATGAGATGTCTTTCAATTCCTCTGCATAGAATTCGTAAATGGCGTTTGGTTGTCCTGAAGATGCCATGTGTGAATAGAAACAGAAGTGGAATCCTCCGTACATGGTGAGTGAAAGATGATCCTGGAGCAACAGCAGCCGCTCTTTTGAACTGTCTCCCAAAATGTTTCCTTCAAACAATTCTCCAGACATCATCATGGGGTAGCAACTGAACTTGCCGATGCAATTCATTCCGGAAATGACCGTCACGTCGCTGTCTGATGGTTGCCAAATCGGCCTGCCGGCGCTGTCAAACCAATGTTGCGCATACTTCCAACTCGCGGAGTCCAGTCGTTCCTCCAAAAGATCGACAGCATAGTCAATGTACCCGGTCGACGGGCCAATGGGAGCTGAAGGTGTACGAGCGGAATCACCGCAGCTTGGAAGCAAGGTCGTCAAAAGGAAAATCGACCCAACGATGTTTATCAAATTGGAAGGAATGGATTTGGCCGTCATTGAATGTCGTTTCGCATACACCAAGCTATCATTTTTATCCCAATTCCGCAGTTTTTCCTATCTTTAGTCTCATCAATTGAAGAAAATGCACACTTGGCAACGACTCCAGCTTGTTCTGTTACTTTCCCTTTTTCCGTTGGTCTCATTTGCCCAGCAGGTGCAAGTCAATCCGTTGCGGCCCGACATCGTGGAAATGGAACGAAAGGCGGCTTCGGCAAAGATGACGGCAGTTTCTTCCGAACTCACAGACGCCTACGACCTCAAATACAATCGCTTTCGTTGGGCTGTCGATCCGGCAGTGAAGTACATTACCGGCAGTGTCACGAGCTATTTTGAGCCGGTCGGAGCAAATATGGATACGCTCTATTTTGATTTGAGCGACTCCTTGACGGTCGATTCGGTCCACTACCATGGGAATGCCGCCTCCTTTGTCCACCTCTCCGGCGAATTGCTCCGCATTGTGTTTCCGGCGACGATCACCTTGGGAACGTTGGACTCGGTTTCTGTTTGGTACCATGGAGCGCCCGTGGGCACGGGCTTTGGCTCCTTCATTCAAGATCAGCACGACAGTATTCCCATTATTTGGACATTGTCAGAGCCCTATGGCGGGAAAGATTGGATGCCCTGCAAAAATGGCATTACCGACAAAATCGACAGCCTCGATATGTACGTGACGACGCCTGCCGGCAACAAAGTCGCTGGAAATGGTGTATTGGTCGAAGTGATTCCCGGCATGGGCGAAAACACCTATCACTGGCGCCACCGGTATCCGATCGCGACGTATTTGATCGCTTTTGCGGTGACCAATTATGTCGAATACAGCAACTACGTGCCCTTTGGCGGTGATACGCTCGAGATTCTGAACTATGTCTTCCCCGAAGACAGCGCCCATTTTGCCTATTACACCCCCGAGATGATCGGCGCCATGCAGTTGTACGATTCGTTGTTTGGCATCTACCCTTTTCAAGATGAGAAGTATGGCCACGCGCAGTTTGGCTGGGGTGGGGGAATGGAACATCAAACCATGAGTTTTGTGATCAATCCTGACTTCGAATTAGGAGCCCACGAACTCGCCCACCAATGGTTTGGCGACAAAGTGACTTGCGGAAGCTGGCAAGACATTTGGCTCAATGAAAGTTGGGCGACCTATTGCTCAGGGCTTTGCTACGAATTTGGTTTGGGGACATTACCTTGGATGGATTTCAAGCGATTCCGAAGGGATTTTGCCATCAGCGCACCCGATGGCAGTGTTTGGTGCGACGACACGACTTCCGTCAACCGTATTTTTAATGGTCGCCTTAGTTATACCAAAGGCGCCATGGTTTTACACCAACTGCGCTGGCTCATCGGCGATTCGGCCTTTTTTCAAGGTGTTCGCAACTACTTGTCTGATCCTGTTTTGGCCTATGATTTTGTGCGGACCGATGATTTTCAGCAGCATTTGGAGGCGAGCAGCGGCCGTAGCCTGAATTCCTATTTTTCTGACTGGGTCTATGGACAAGGCTATCCGACCTATACCGTTGTTTGGAGTCAATCTGGCAATACCGTATCGGTGGAATTTTCTCAAACCGCATCCATGCCGGGTTCCGTGCCATTTTTCGCATTGCCGATTCCCATCCGGTTGGATGGTAATGGACAATCGGTCACGGTCGTGTTTGACAATACGAGTAACGGGCAGATTTTTACTGCGAATGTGCCTTTTTCAGTGGATTCGATCGTGTTTGACCCGGAGATTTGGTTGCTTGCCAATCAGTCTGTCATCGCTGCGAATGACGAAATGGAGCTTGCCGCCGGAATGGAAGTCTTTCCAAACCCGACCAATGGCTTTGTGAATATCCGTGGGCAAGGAATGAAAAGTGCAACGTTGATTGATTTAGCAGGCCGCAGCATCCTGAAAACGGATTTGCATGCCTGTGTGGGTACGCAACGGATGGACTTGCCGTTGGTTCCAGCCGGCATCTACTTGCTACGCATTGAGTCTGCCGGCAAGCAACAAACTTTCAAGCTGCGGATCGACTGACGCATCCTGGAGAATGTTGATTCCTTTTTCTGATTTGAGGGGCTAAAACAATGTCAGCCAAGCTTTTGGAAATCCAAAGTCTTGGCTGACGTTATTTTGAAGTATGGAAAGCCGGCCTATGCGATGACTGAAACGCCTCTCCAAAAAGCAATTCGGCCTTTGATAAGTTCCGCTTCCTGCTTTGGTTCCGGATAGTACCAAGCCGCATCCGAATTGGTTTTTCCATCTACGGAGACATGATAATAACTCGCTTTGCCCTTCCAAGCACAGATGGAATGCGTTTCACTCTCCTTGAAATGCGCGGAAACAAGGCTATCGGCCGGGAAATAATGGTTGCCTTCAACGACAATGGTGTCGTTGCTTTCTGCCAATACCGTATCGTTCCAGATTGCTTTCATCAGTGGGGGAAATTTAGACGCGGTGATGGTCGGCGCGCCAGTTTTGAATCAATTTTTTGATGTCCTCGTTTTTGAGCTTTTCATCGGCAGCCTTTACGGCAAGCCCGGGTAACTCAGCATCAGAAGCGAAACGGAGGGCAACAATTTGGCTGACACGAAGGCGGCTGTCCAGGGGTTTCCCGGTCAACAGGTAGTGACGGAAATTTTCTTCTGCGCGGATCGCGCGATCCTGCGCCTTGAGTGCGAATGCGCGTGCATAAAACCCAACAAGCGCGAGCGCGAGGCCAATCACAGCAACAAAAATGCCTGGAATTACATTTTGAGGGCATTCGCAGAATGCATAAACAATGCCTCCAACCAAAATGCCGATGATCAGCAGGTAGGTAAGGTAATGATAGCCAGGGACCAAGCGGCGATGGCTTTTGAAGTCTTGTGTTTTCTCACTCATTTTTTGAAAAAGTTTTCAGGGTGATGTTCCTTCCTACGTTGTTTGGAAACATTGGAGGGTAAACCCAGCATTGTGTAAAATGTTGGCACAGGTCGAAAATTTTGCTGTTTTCGAGGCCTTGCACCGAGCGAAATCCATCATTCAGGTGCAAAGCGAATAGTGGTGCGTAAAAAAACAAAGTCAGCCCTTTAAACTGACTTTGTTTTCTTTCCATGAATGCGATCAGAGGCTGTTGGCGTGCAACGCCATGGCATTGCCCTCGGAATCCATAAATCCTGCCATGTAACCGATCTCGGGAGATACCTGCATCGGCGGCATCGTTATTGTACCTCCTGCGGCTGCGATCCGGTCCACAACCGCTTGGATGCTCGGATTTGCATTCAAATAGACCCAGGCACCCGTTGCGGAAGGCACATGATATTGGCTCTTGACCAATGCGCCGGAGACTTTGTCGGGTGCAGCAGGAAAGGTGGACATGCTCATGCCCATCATTTCCGAGATCGGCTCCAATTCCGTGGCAAAAATCGCCTCATAAAATTTCTTCGCGCGCTCGAGGTCCAATGCTGGAATCTCAAACCAGTTCAGTGAATTTGAATTCTTGTCCATGTTGTAACGCTTTATAAAGTTGAAAAATTGAATAAATGTTGAATCGAGTTGTTGAATTGAATCGGAAGGATGGTCAAGCCGCAAGCAGCAATTCATCCAGTTTGTCAAGGAGGTCCTTCCAGCCCTGCGTACGTCCCGTAGGATCGATCACTTTTTCAAGCACCTGCAATACAGTGACTTCCGTGCCATGATCACCTTCGACGAAATCTACCGTTACCACCGAATCTCCTGCCAATGTGAGGTCCGGGTCAAAAATGAAGGTGTACACCAGTTTGCGATTGGGCTGGATTTCCTTGAAAAAGCCACGTGTCCAAAGGCTGCCGAATTTCTCTGAGATGAGTTCGATGTCAAACCTGCCGCCGACAATCGGCTCCACAAACAATTCCCCGACGTAGGCAAATCGTGGACCATACCATTTGCACAACAAGGTCGGGTCGAGAAATGCCTCAAAAACCTTGTTGACAGGGTGGTTAAATGTTTTTTGACAACGTACCATACTGCGTTCGCCCATCTTCATTTTTCTGCTCCTTCCTGATTTTCCTTGTCCAATAATTCCGCGAGTGCGTTTAATCCGTCGTTCCAGAATTGATGTTGCCTTGAAATCCATTCGATCGCTCCACGCATCGGCTCCGGTTCAAAATGGCATTTCACATACCGCCCGTCCTTCTTCCGCTGCAACAACCCCGAATGATCCAGAATTTTGAGATGCTTGGAAACTGCAGGCAAAGACATGTCAAACATGCCCGCCAATTCCATCACGGTACAATCCTTAACCTTTACCGTCTCAAGGATTTTCCTCCGCGTGCGGTCAGACAATGCCGAGAATACCAAGTCCAATTGAATTTCTTGCTTTTCCATTTTGCTAGAACCTCAATGCGAACCTACATGATTTATATTAATTAACCAAATGGTTAAATGTATTTTTTTAGAATTCAAAAAGAACCCGGACTGCTTTCACAATCCGGGTCTTTCCAAAAAATTGAACACAAAGCGTCAATAGCTATTGAGGTCCATTTGGGGCATTACCGTGAACAATTTGACGATCGTTTCGCCTAGCTCGAAGCCATCAACATGGATCAAATAGGCCCCGCTCGCAATCGGGACGCCTGCTTGGTTTTTCAAATCCCAAGTTTGCTCTGGCGAATCGGAGTTTTTGGCATAACTGCGCACCAAAGTTCCACTGAGGTTGAAAATTTTGATGTTGCAACGTCGGGGTAGATTCGTGATTTTCACGATGGTCTGCGTCGGCGCACGCTCGTATTCACTGAAGGCGTAGTAGGGGTTGGGAACTACCCGCACGTCCTGGAGCAAGGAACGCGTTGCTTCTGCAGTCACGTTGGTTGCGCCTGCATACGCGTCGGTGTTGAAGAGAAACACGGGAACATCCTGCGTAGCAGGTCGTGCATGAAAAGGATGGTTGACTCTGATCGACAGCCTTGCCTCCGTCGGGATCTGATCATAAGTGGTCCACTTAAATTCATCCCTGACCAACGGAACTCCAACCCATGCGACATCCCGGTAAACTTTGGCGATATAACTTGGATTCTGCCAAGGCGGACCATAGGAGGATTCAAACAGCATTTGCGTGCCAGAAAGCTGCTTGGTCCCGCGCGCGAGCACTTTATGGATCTCAGCGCAACCATCATAGGGCGTTTTGGACACATATATATAGTGTCGCCCTCCCGCCGTGGTTCCGTTGTTCCCATAGGCGCCCGTGGGATTCCAAAGCATGTCTCCTCCGTGGTTGATTTTGTCCCAATCGTTTTCCCCGAAGAAGATGTTGAGCCGCTGACCGGTATTGACATCAATAGCATAGCCGGGAAACATGGTCCAGCCTTGCGTCGCTGAATCCAAAGCACCTTGCATCGGATGCAATTGCGCATCCAAGCCCATTTTCCATTTGGCCGTGAGGGTATTGGAACCTGCGCCCGTGGCATTGTTGGGTGAAGACTCAATGACCACGCTGCGCGACCATTTAGTTGGATCCGGAGAAAACACGATGTCGACATCGGGCAATTCGGAGAGGTTGAGCATGCTATCGGGTTTCATCATGAAGCTGATGGCTCCGACGCCGATGGACACTCCAGGTGCAATTCTGCCGGATTGGTCATTGACATTGAAACTCCGCGCAAGGCACATTGGGGCCCAGCTGCCTTCAAACAACCTTTCATGGTTTTCTTCGGGGTCATAGATTTTTGCATTTCGCACGACTTGCGATTCTACGCCGAGGTCGAAGGTGTCAATTCCCGCCATGATCCAGTCCGCAATTTGCTCTCGATCCACGTCTCCGTAGCCTGCAAGCCAGTCTTTGCTGGGATCGGCATACTGCATGCGAGCAGCAATGATCGGATCGTAGCCTTGTTGCGCCAATTCCGGAGCTTGCGGATTGTAAACCCCAAGCGCAAATCCATGACCGGCAATCACGCGTTCGGTTCCGCTCAATGGCTCAGGTCGGTACCCCAAATGTCCACCATTGGAATCCAATCGCTCGATGTACACACTTTGGTACACGAGATCGCCCTCGTGATAAAGCTTCCATTCGACCCGCTCTTGCTCGGTAACCTCGCCTCCAGGCAAGCCTTGTACAATTTTGGGTTGCCCAAATGCCTCGTCTCTAACCACCTCAAGACGGTAATTTCCCTTTTGCACCTCCTTGGCATTGACGATCTTCAGGCGGATCGGGGATTTTCCGGCAGCATACCCAATTCGTTCGACATGACCCTCCTGCAAAATTGCAGTTTCGGTTTCCGGTCTCAGGGCGACAGCATTTCCACCGTTCCCAATTCCGCTGATTTGGTCCACAGGGATTCCGTCGCCATAGTCCGATGCCAAAATTGATCCGTTTGCTTCGAATCCCGTTTTGTGCGGCATTGCGGTCACATTTTCATAGTTTCCGTTTCCTTGCACAAATTTTCGACCTTCGGATGGGATTCCATTCCAGGCGTAGGCAATCACGGCGTAGTAATAGTTGGTGTAGTTGCGCAATCGTCGGTCACTTCCTTCGGCAAAAAGGTCTTCATGTGCGCGAATGCCATGGAAAATTCCTGCATCCGCACCGGTCACCATCACTTGGTCAGTGACAACGGGGTCATCCAATCCTTCGATGAACGTCTCCACGCGATTGACAATCGTTCCTACGCCGTCCCGGATATCGCATTGCGCCAAAAGCCGCGCCTTGTCCGTATCAAAAAGATCCGAGTTGGAGACGCCGCCGTCTTTCAGTTGGAAAACCATATAGCCTTGGAACTGGAATTCGGGGTCTGCTACGCCTTGCGACGCAAGCGCCGGATCGATTTGACTGTACCGCTCCTGATAGTTGTTGAATGCAACTGAATCCAAATAGTCCCAAGAAATCACCAGCTCCTGGTCAAATTCTTCGATGGCAACGGTTGGCGCATCCGGTCCATCCAGCAGGTGGAATTTGGCATCAAACAAAGCCTGCGCCAAGTCATCTGCCGAAAAGGCCTCGCACAAGGAGCCCAATTGCCCATTCGAATTGCCTCTTGCCCAAACGGCGCCCGTGATGATCTCGTTTTGGGCGCCATTTTGCAAGAAAAACGGCCCCGCCGAGAGGATGAACCTGCGGTCGTCTGCGGGATTGCCTTCGGAGAGCTCGTTCCATCCAGAGGCCGCGCCACAAGCGCCCGGATCTCCCGGGAACATGTAATTGACGGGCGTAACGCCGTGCAAGCCGTTGCCCCCTGCGGTCACGCGCGAACCATCTTTCCAAAGTCCACGCAAATAGCCATAATAATGCGTTGCCACCTCAGGATTGCCCGTGAGGCCATCTTTGTTGTCATAGTACATGAATTGCGACATGCCCAAGCGCTGCCCATTCGTATCGAGCGGACCCTGGAAAAAGTCAATGCCAAACACCGGCGGATGCGCACCGTAACCTCCCAAATTGCTTTCGTCATCGGGATCGGCGTTGTAGCTGTAACCCAGCCCACGCACGGTATCGCAGCCCACAAAGTCGTCTTTGGCATTTCCGAGGTCCACATCCGCCCATTGGCCCATATAGGTCTCGTGGAGGTTTTGACCCGATTTGTTGATGACCTTGTATTTGTAAAAGGTCATGTCGTTGATGGCATTGCTCGTGGAGAATGCAAATGCCATCATTTGGATTTCCAGCCCGATGGCGAGTCCGCCGGTTTCGGTGTGCACGTCACCTTTGTCGTTGATGACCCACCAAATCGCCTGATCGGGTTCGCCACCGCCATCGATGGGCCTAATGTCAGGGTAATCGCCATCTTGGGGCGTGTATTTTTCCGGGTCGCCGTCGACATCGACAAATGGGGCAAGCGGCACGCGGCCATCGGAATTGTACCCAAATGCAGGCCACGACGCCACAGCAGGGAAATTGCTCATGACAAGTGGATTCCCGCCGTTGGCGGCTGCGGACCATGCAGCCCGGAAATCTTCGATTTCGGATTTGTTGATTTTGAACATCTTGTCCCATTCGTTGCAGACGTCTTGGGTGACGCCGCCAGTGCGCGTGAGCGGTCCCGGGAAGAAGTCGTTGCCGCTTTGGCGGTACGTCTGGGCTGCGACACGCAAGTTTTGGTCATCGTCGATGCCGCCGATCCACAAGGAAGCCGCAAATGCGGAATGTCGCGCAAGCGCAGGATCGGTCACTTTGGGGATTTCATAACGGGGACTTCCGGTCAAGTCCCACCACATATCGCCGCCATTGTGCAGGAGGCAACGCACATTGTTGATGTCGAGTTGCGCAGATGCACTCGATGGCAGACAATTGGCCGTCGTGCGCATGTGCTGCTGCCGTGTTTTGCCCGGACCGAGATTTTCGGCAGCCCGGGCTGACCGAGTGAGCAGGAGAAGAAGCCCTGCAAGGGCAATTAACTGGTAAAATCCTTTCATTTTCATGGCTTTATCCAAGTAAAGGTCAAACAAACTCCAGCCGTTTGGCGGAGCCAAAAAGTATTCACAACGGCAAACGGCCGCACAATCAGACGTAAAGGGGAAGCATTGACAGAAGGGTACGGCAAGCGGGACAAAGGCTGCCGACCATTCAAAGGTGATCAAACCATTCGCCAAGCCCTAGCAGAAAAATGGAGCTGGGTTACACGGTTGGACGAATGATCTTTTGAAGATTAGAGGGAACTGAATCGATTCTGCATCACCCAGGATGCGCAGAATCGCTCTTTTTTTGACGGATGGGTTGCTTTGGAGAATGCAAATTCCTGCATTTTTTGACCATTCGAAGGCATTGGTTTACGCATGCAACCATACCTTGATGCGTTAAAACTCAAATCAAATCCATTGCAAGCAATTGCAGCTTTCCGGCACCGATCTCACTGAATATCAGCATCCACAATCGTCAGCTGACAATCGTGGAGATAGCCGTCTTCCTTTGTTGTGGCATGAATCCAATTCCCATCATCAAAGAGGTCCAAAAGCAAGGAATCCCCAGCAGGCAATACGATGTCCAAGTCGATCAGGTCCTCGGTACAATCAAATCCCTGTTTGTCGTTGCCGCTTTTGAGGAAGGTATCCATGATTTTGGTTTCTCCCGCAGCAAAGGCGATCGTGTCGCTCCGTCCCCCGAATGTTGTCTCCACCACGACTTTCAATGCGCGGCTGCTTTGGTTGATCAAGGTTTTTTGGTAGGTGGTTTCCTTGCTGCAGGCAACCAACAAGAGAAGCAAGAGCAAGCTTCCGAGCAGAGAGACATTCTTTTCATAGGGAATAGAATCCAGTATGTCCTAAGATACGAATATTTCCATTGGGTCGTATTTTTTGGAATCAATATCTTTGATTCAGGAAGATTTCAGCACATGCCCCTCACAAATGGAAAAGCGTTTGGATAGCGACAAGATTTGGAACCTGTTGTACCGCGAGGATGGTACCCCGACGGATTTCCATTCACTCGAATCTGAGGACGTTCACCTTTACCGGTACAGTCAGGTGCATCAGCTTCTGATATTGGCAACGTACAATGAAGTTGAGGAGCTGATGAAGGTCTACCGAATCGCACTTGATACATCCAATGTGACGCTGTTGTATGCGCAAGCGGCTCCTGAATGGCGTTTCCGTTGGGTCTATCTTGAGCTTACATATGACGGACAAATGGTCGCCGCTGCCATCCGAAGTGGTTCTGACTACGTGGGCGGAGGCACCAAGTATCTCGTTTGGGAGGAAAACGAATTGCGCTATCAGGACGAGGACCCCGAGATGAAATTGCGCTACAGTGATCACAACGCCACCCATCAGTTTTTTGCAACGTTGCATCCAGACAATCAACATGCCTTTTATTGGATGTATGGCACACAGACGTTGAAGGTGATTCACCTGAAATCAGGCACGGTTGTCAAAAAGAAGCAATTCCCTTCCGTTTATGCGATGGGTATTTCGGAAAAGGGCGATCAGTTGCTGCTGTCCGTGCAGAACGGGACGTTTATGAGTTACACCCTGCCTGATCTAGAGGCTGTTTTCAGTCTGGATCACGAAATCGGTTACGATTGGTGGGGGCCCATGGGGTTGGGAATCAATGCTGCAGGTGATGTTGCGATTTGTTTTGAAGGCAAGGACCGCACGGGGTACATGGACATCAACCATCAGGTGAGCGACCGAGACAGCCATTTGGTGATGTGGCAAAAGGATGGAATGGGAAGGTGGCAAACAGTGGATGCATTCCATTTCCGGAAGGGAACGTATGACATCGATGCCGACTGGAGCGCATTTGCCATCAAAAGCATCGGACCCAACATCTACTTTGCCGGTTTGGTAGACAGCAAGAACATCTTTTGGATGGAATTCCCGTCCAAAAAGCACCTGTTGATCGAAGCCGGACTGGGATATGGCGACAAAGTACACTTCAGCGAAGACGGATCCGAAATCTGGGTTGGGAATTCGATTTATGACCTGCGTGGCTTTGAAGTGCCGTTACCGAATGTGACCGATCGGGTAGAGGTGATGAAATTGCATTATCCCCGAAAAAAAGCGCATCAGCCGTTTCCGCAGGAAGATTGGCGAACGTTTTGGGATCCCATCCATGGCTGCCTCAACCTCAGCGGAAGCTCCATCCGGGACTTGGGTTTTCTCGCTGAACTGCCAGATTTGGTCATCTTGATTCTGGACGACAGCGATGTATTGGACCTGCCTGACCTCTCCGGTTTCCAGAAGCTGCGCAAGCTTTGCCTCAACAAATCCTTGATCCAAGACTTCGAACAGCTGCGTCAACTGACCCATCTCGAGGAATTGTCATTGCAGGAAAATGCGATTGCAAAGATCGATTGGCTCAGCGATTCAGTCGGACTCAAAAAGTTGGACCTGGCTTTCAGTTCGGTTTTGGACATTGGGCCGTTGGCGCATTTGCCGAATTTGGAGTGGTTGTCGCTGGAGAAAACCAAAATCAACGACATCTCCGCCCTGCGCGGGCTGCCGATTCGACACTTGGACCTCACCTTGTCCAAAGTCGCGGATCTCGAGCCGATTTTTGACACGGTTTCTCTGGAAACCTTGCTGGCCAACCATATTCGATTGGTCGAGTTTCGCCCGTCACCGAAATGGAAGGCACTCAAGCGTTTGTCGATCCACGGAGCTAGTGTCGACGGGCCATCACTTTTGGGTTTTCCAAACCTGGAATGGCTGGATGTTTCCAGAACCGACCTCCAAGATTTTTCTTTCCTGCGAGAACTGAATGGCCTCAAGGGTTTGGGATTGGAATATACTTCCTTCGGCAATTTGCAGGACATTGCCCACCTGAATTCCCTCGAATACCTCAACATTCGTGACACGGCGCCCACAAACGGCTTGGAATTGCTGGTTGGGATGCCGCTCAAGGATTTGAGGCTGTTTGGCAAGCGATTTGCCGACCTGAGCCCACTCGGCGAACTGTCAATGTTGCAGCGATTGGAGATTTACATCGACCGGTTTGCCGATTTCGGGCCGATGGTTCAGCGCCTGACGAATCTGGACAGGTTGTTGATTGCCGGCGCCGGAACGCCAGGTTGCCACGGCAGCATCGAATTTCTGCGTCCGCTCCAGAAACTGAAATGGCTGGAACTCAACATGGGCAAAGTGGACGATATGTCGCCCCTCGCGAGCCTTACTGCACTTGAACATTTGAATGTGTCGGTCGATGCGGTGACCAACTATTGTTCGCTCTCCCCACTTGTGAACTTGAAGTATTTGAGATGGCGTGGGGGATACACTACGGGTCAATCCATTCCTGATATTTTCACGGGCTTGACCAATCTGGAAAGCTTTGAGGGCTCATTGGCAGCTTTTGGGAATGACGAATTTCTGGCCTCCTGGACCAATTTGAAGCAGCTCAAGCTTGACATGTTCCGCGGGACGAGATTGGATTTCTTGAAGTACATGCCCAAGATCCAATCCCTGGAACTCTCGAATGCGATGCGTTGCGATTCCTTGGCAGATCTCCAGCATACGCCCGATTTGCGCCATTTCAGTTTGGGGAATTGGGCAGATCCGGAACCGCTTTTCAAGATGGAGCGATTGCGGACCTTGTCCCTTTCATTTTCCAATTTCCCTTTGAAGAATTTGCGTCGGCTAAAGGCATTACGTTCCTTGTCGATTGAGGGTCAATCGCAAAGGGACCTCAAACAATTACCTGATTTGCCTTCTTTGACCGAATTCAGCATTCATGACTTCACCGGAAAGGACCTGTCTGGTTTGGAAGGTTTGACGCGGCTCAGAACACTGTCGATCGCCACCTGCAAGTTGAATGCGTTCCCTGACTTACAGCGGCTGACTTGTCTTGAAAAAGTCGAATTAGAGGATATTACTTTGAAGGACACCTCCGCACTTGCTTCACTGAAGAATTTGCAGGAATTGACCTTGCAATACCCGCATTTTACGTCGTTTGATTGGCTGGCAGGCCTTCAAAATCTACGTAATTTCAGGTTGACGATCATTTCCCACCGCAGCGAAAAGGGCGATGCCGACAACATCGACGGCCTTTTTGCGCTCAATCAGCTGCAACATTTGTCGGTCGATACCAGCTTGATCACCAAGATCCCCCATTGGGATTTTCTTCAAAACGTTGAATATGCTTGGCTCGATCTCCCAGCCTTGCATACGGTTCCAACCCAATTGGTCCCGCTGCCGATGATGCGGGAATTGAACTGGGAGTCACGGCTCGCGATCGACTTTTCCTTTTTGGGAAGCTGTACGGGGCTTCGGGAATTGAATATTCAGAACCCCTTCTTCACCGATTTGAGGTTGCTGGACAAGCTTCACGGATTGCGCGATTTGGATATCAGCCGTACGGGAGTCAAAACACTGACCCCACTTGCCGGACGGCGGCGATTGCGCCAACTGGAATTCAGTAAAACCAAAGTCAGTGATTTGGAAGTGCTTGCTGAACTGCCGTGGTTGGAAGATATCCGGTTTGAGGGTGTCCCGGTCCCCAGCTATGCACCCCTTCAAAATCTGCATTTCCTGGAATGGATTTCAGGAAATTTGCCAGCTGACAAGGATCTCAAATACCTTTCGGACAAAGCCCATTTGAACACCTTGATGCTCGCAAATGGCAAAATTTCCACCTTGGAACCCCTTTTCCCTTTGATCGAAAACAAGCAACTAAACCACTTGTCCATGTTGGATGCGGAAGTCGAACAACTTCCCAAGGGCCTCAAGTTTGACCGTTACCACTTCATGGAGAATTACATGGAATTCCTCCAAAAGAAGCGGAAAAGCAAAGGAATTTGAGAGAATCGGCTGCCGAAGAGGCTAGTTTTCGGAATTCTCTGGCGAACGTTCCAATTCCAAAAACTTCCGAATTTCCGCTACGACCTCACGCGCATGCGTGAGCACCATGATGTGCCTGCCGCCGCGCACGGCCACGCGCCCGCGCACAAAGGCTCCGGGCAGCAAGAAGTCGCGTGTGCCGTGAATATGCAGGCAATTGGGATGCAAATAGTCGCTTTTCCAGTTGACGACAGCATTGACCGCCCATTCGACGAAATCATCGCTTGCCTCGTTGCGCATGTCTTTCAGGATCTTTGCTTGCCATTGCGGAATGCGTTTCATGCCTGCTCGTGGGCCGTTTTCCCTCCAAAATTTTCCCGAACCCAAACGGTGCAGCGGTACGTAACGCCCCAGTTTGAAATAGGGAGGAAATTCGCGGGAGTTCTTCAGGCTTGAGATCAAGATCAGCTTTTCCGGTTGCAGGACGCTGGCAATTTCGGTGGCCATCGTGCCGCCGAGCGATTGGCCACCCAAAACGTAAGGCTTTGTCGTGTCGATTCGTTCGCCCATTCGCAGGGCATATTCGCGCAAAGATTCGCCTTTAACCGGAGGAATAAATTCCAGAACCTCAAATTCCAGCCCTTCTCGGCGCAGTCCCTCGAAAAGGCGCGCATCGGCACCCATGCCGGGGATCAAATAAAGTTTCGGTTGTGCAGCCATTTTATCGGAGCAATGAATCCAAACTGACTTCGAATTTAGGATGGTTTTGGACTTTGAGATGGCCTTGGCCCGGAAGGGTGATGAGCTTGGATTTGTTTGCAGCCTTCGACATTGCCAAACCCTGGGAATAGGGGATCACTTCGTCTTCGTCACCATGGAAAATGACAACCTCGCTTTGTACGGAACCCACAAAATCTTCGGATTCGCTCGGATAATTCAACAACCACTTGACCGGAAGCCATGGGTACTGCGACGACGCCACGTCGGCAAGGCTGGTATAAGGTGCTTCAAGAATCAGCAATTTGGGCCTGTGTTTCGCGGCAAGACGTGTTGCAAATCCGCTTCCCATCGATTGGCCATATATAATGATACGGTTTGCCGGGTAACGTTTCGAGAGTTCATTCCAGGCCGCCTCGACATCGGCATCCATTCCGGATTGGCTCAATTCGCCCGTGCTTTTGCCATAACCCCGGTAGTCTGGAACAAAGAAATCCCATCCGTTTCCGAGAAACCGGTTGCGGCCGCCGGCGCAAATTCCAGCGTTTCCGCCATTGCCATGCAGGTACAAAATCGCGCCCTTTGCCGAATCCATCTTGAAAAGGAGTGCATTGACCATTCCACCCTCCTCCGAAGGAAAGTTCAACTCCTCCACCACTTTTTCAATGCCCGCTTCGCCGCTTTTGATGCTGAGATCCCAAGCCGCGTTGGCGGTCTGCACCGTGGGGTGAAACAGGATGGACTCCTGCGCAAAGTACATGAAGGCGCAAATGCCGATGTACAGCGTTGCGAGAATACCCAAGATGATGCGGAGCGCTTTGCGCCAATTTCGCTTTTTAGCTGCCATCTGAACGTTGTTCTTTGAGATTGGTCAGGAATCCCACCACTTGTTCGGAAGCAGGAAGGCTGGAAAACCGGCTCAAAAGGGTGTCCAAGTCCATCGTATTCCACTTGGTCGAATAAAGCAGCATTACCTCCTGGTCGGGATTCTGCTGCACATAACCCAGATAACAAGCCGGATTTCCGATCGCGACGTAGCTGATTTCCTCGGAGAAAAATTCGCTGATCTCGGGGTCGCCCTTGAAAATGCCCATCCACCGCAACATATAATAAATGCCCTCGGGAATCGTGTCTTCCTCGATACGGCTCCGCAGGGTTTCCACAAACATCAGGCGGAGGTCATCGGGGCGATGGCGCTGATCGAGGTAATTGCAATCCTTGTTTTCCGGACGTTGGTTGGCAGCGAGTGCCTCCAAGCTGGCATCGAGGTAAGGTTTGCAAATCGTCCATTCCTCCCCATTCATCAGCACCGAATCCAATGCAGACAAGCGTGCAAAGAGGCTGTCAAGTTCAGCGCATGGTTTTGATGGTTGGGCAATCACAGGAGAGGACGGCTCGCCGCATGCAGCAAAACACAGGCCTATTGCCATGATCATCCATTGAAACCTCCGCATCAGCTCAAAAATAGGGAATTCGACGCGTTTTCTTGCTATGCCTTTCCGATTCGAATCTCATTTAAACCCGATCTTTTTCCGTTGATTTTGGGTGATGTAATCGATGGCCAACCGATAGCTTTCCTTTCCGAATCCAGCGATCACACCGTCGCAGACCGCTGACAGCACCGACTTCCTTCGGAATTCCTCCCGATGGTAAATGTTGCTCAAGTGAACCTCTATTTTGATGAGCTGCGGAATCAGCAGGGCGTCATGAATCGCAATCGAATAATGCGTGTAGGCCCCGGCATTGATCACCAGCCCTTGGTACTTTTCATCGGCAAGCTGCTGAATGCGTGTGACGATATCTCCTTCTGTGTTGGATTGAAAATAGTCGATTTCGACCTCTGGATAGCGGCTTTTGAGTTGTTCGAGGATCTTTTCGAAGGGTTCGGTCCCATAAAAAAGTTCTTCGCGACGCCCCAACATATTCAGATTGGGGCCATTGATGATCAGGATTTTCATTGCTTTTTCTTCGAATTGTGCCAAAACAAGACGGTAGGGGAGGGCCTCGTGGAAAACGGCAACCTCACCCTGTGTAAACTTACAAATTCTTTGGCAGCCACATGAGTTGGAAAGTCTACCTCCGCGAATACAAGGACTATCTCCGCATCGAAAAGGGTGCTGCAGGCAATACTGCTGAAGGTTATTTGCATGATACCGAACGCTACCGTTGGTTCATGGAAGAGCAAAAAGGGTTCAAGGATTTGGCGCGCATTCAGCTGAAGGACGTGCGGGATTTCCTCAATTTCCTTGTCAACGACGCCTTTCTCAACGAGCGATCTTTGGCAAGAAACATCGCCGCCATCCGATCATTTCACCGGTTTCTCGTCCAAGAAGACCATTGTGAAGAGGATCCGACGGAATTGATTGAGTCGCCGAAATTCGCTCAGAAGCTGCCAGTTTACCTCACGGTTGCCGAGGTGGATGCTGTGTTTGCCACCATCGACATGGGTTCCAGCCTGGGGTTGCGAAACCGTGCGATGCTTGAATTGTTGTATGCATCAGGCTTGCGCGTGACCGAATTGGTCGATTTGCAGCGTTCCAAGCTGTATTTGGACGAAGGGTTTGTGCGTGTATTTGGAAAAGGCAGCAAGGAAAGGCTCGTTCCGCTTGGAGACTCTGCCAAACATTATATAGAACTGTACCTCGCCGACACACGCAACCACATCACGCCCAAAAAAGGACATGAAGACGTGTTGTTTTTGAACCGGCGTGGCCAAAAACTCACCCGAAACATGGTTTTCATCATCGTCAAGGATCTCGTGGCGCTTGCCGGGATTAATAAAAACGTGAGTCCACATACTTTCCGGCATTCATTTGCGACACATTTAATAGAAGGTGGGGCAGATTTGAGGGCGGTGCAAGAAATGCTCGGCCACGAATCGATCACGACAACGGAGATTTATCTGCATCTCGACCGCGACTACCTCAAGGAAGTCCATCGGACCTTTCATCCGCGAGGCTAAGCAAAATCACACGAGTCCAAATCTATCCTTCCCAGCGCCCGCCTGCCATCCGGTCGCGGCCCGACAAATCCTTCCGCACCTCCACATCCTTAAAACCATTTGTCTCGAGCAATGTGCGCACCTCCTCACCAAATGATTCATGTATCTCAAACAGCAACCATCCACCGGGTTTAAGCCAGGTTTTGGCCAGCGCACATATTTTAGTATAGTACCGCAATGGATCTGAATCCGGGACGCTCAAGGCGAGTTCCGGTTCGTACAGCAGCACATTTTCTTCCAGCGATGCCCATTCGGTAGCCGGAATATAGGGCGGGTTGGACACAACGACGTTTAGGCCAGAAAATAGGTCACTCGGGGCATTCAGTATGTCGCAATGCAAAAAAGTGCATTTCAAATTGAGTTTTTCAGCATTTCCATGGGCGATTTCCAGTGCGGTTTCACTGATATCGATGCCCGTGACCATGGAATCTGGGAGAAAATGTGAGACAGCAAGGGAAATGCAACCGCTACCCGTACCGACATCCACAATTTTTGGGGCAGGATTTCCACGAACAACCTCGATGACCCAGTTGACGAGTTCCTCTGTTTCGGGCCTTGGAATGAGTACCCCGGGTGCGACTTTCAGCTCCAAACCGGCAAACCAAGCCTTGCCAATGATGTACTGCAGGGGTTCGGAGTGTAGCAAACGTGCTGCATGTGCATTCCAAATGTGAATTTCTTTTTGGGAGAAAATCGCCTCTGGATTCATCAGGAGCCACTTGTAGGGCTTTCCAATGACTTCTTCGACCAAAATTCGAACAAGATTTTCGGATTCTCTTCGATCAAATTTGGTAATTAAAATACTGACTAGTAGCTTTGCAGTCCCTAAAATTTTAGGGGCTTCAGGAATTGTCTCGGTTTCCATAGGGCTCAAAGAAATGAAAGCCTGACAGAAATACCAACATGTTTCGGGAGTTGGTTTGTTGATATTTTTGTTGAAAAAAATATAAGATGTGTTGCAAGGGATAGAAACAATCCCTAATTTTGCAGCTCGCTTTAAAATTAAGGTGATTTATGCCTACAATTCAGCAGTTAGTACGCAAAGGGCGGCAAAGCCTCGATAAGAAAAGCAAGTCTCCAGCCTTGGAGTCTTGCCCACAAAAACGTGGAGTGTGCACTAGGGTGTACACTACTACACCTAAGAAGCCTAACTCGGCCCTTAGGAAAGTGGCCAAGGTAAAGTTGACCAATCAGTTTGAGGTGATCGCCTATATCCCTGGTGAAGGTCACAACTTGCAAGAGCACTCGATCGTTTTGATCCGCGGTGGTCGTGTGAAAGACCTTCCGGGTGTGCGTTATCACATCGTCCGTGGTTCACTCGACACCGCAGGTGTCAACGATCGCCGTCAGCGTCGTTCCAAGTACGGTGCAAAACGTCCGAAGCCAGGCCAGGTCGGCAAGGGCGCTCCGGCTAAAGGTGCACCAGCAAAGAAGAAAAAGTAATTTGACCACAGTCATCTTGAAGATTACACGATGAGAAAGAGTAGAGCAAAAAAGAGGTACGTATTGCCCGATCCGAAATTCGGAAACGAGCTTGTAACTCGCTTTGTGAACAATATGATGTTCGGCGGCAAGAAAACCACCGCTTATCATATATTTTATGACGCACTGGATATCGTCGAGAAGAAGACGAACGAAAACGGCGTAGACGTGTTCGAAAAGGCTTTGGAAAACGTAATGCCTTACGTGGAAGTTCGTAGCCGTCGTGTCGGTGGTGCTACGTTCCAGGTTCCTACCGAGGTCAGGCCAGCAAGGCGCGTTTCCGTGGGTATCAAGTGGCTCATCCAATACACCCGCGGCCGTCACGAAAAGTCGATGAAGGAAAAACTGGCAGCTGAAATCATCGCAGCTTCACGCGGCGAAGGTGCAGCAGTCAAGAAGAAAGAAGATACGCACCGTATGGCAGAAGCCAACAAAGCATTCTCACACTTCAGGTTCTAATCATTACGAGCGCGTAGCCTAAAAGGAAACAGCAATGTCAAAAGTAGATTTAAAGCATACACGCAATATTGGTATCATGGCCCACATCGATGCGGGCAAGACTACCACCACCGAGCGCATCCTGTACTACACAGGTATCGTGCACAAAATCGGTGAAGTGCATGAAGGTGCTGCAACGATGGACTGGATGGCACAAGAGCAGGAGCGTGGTATCACCATTACCTCTGCAGCTACCACCACCTATTGGAATTTTGAAAAAGAGCAATACCGTATCAACATCATTGATACCCCAGGTCACGTGGACTTCACTGTTGAGGTGGAGCGCTCGTTGAGGGTTTTGGATGGCGCGATTGCATTGTTTTGTTCGGTTGGTGGTGTTGAGCCACAGTCTGAGACCGTATGGCGTCAGGCAACCAAATACAAAGTGCCCCGTATCGGATTCGTCAACAAGATGGACCGTCCTGGCGCTGACTTCTTTGAAGTCGTGAAGCAAGTTGCTGAGCGTTTGAATGGCAATCCAGTTCCCCTTCAAGTACCTATCGGTGCAGAAGAGAAGTTCCGGGGTGTCGTCGACCTCATCTCCAACAAGGCACTGGTATGGAATGAAGCCGACCAAGGTATGACTTGGACCGAAATTCCGATTCCAGAAGAATTGAAGGCTGATGTCGAACTCTGGAGAGGTAAGCTCATTGAATCTGTCGCCGAGTATGACGACGATTTGATGAACAAATACTTTGACGATCCAGACACCATCACCCCGGCTGAATTGATTGAAGCTGTCCGTAAAGCAACTGTAGATCAGGCGATTACACCGATGATGTGCGGTTCTGCTTTCAAGAACAAGGGTGTTCAGAACGCCTTGAACGCTGTCTGTCAGTTCTTGCCTTCGCCTTTGGATGTCGATGCAGTAGAAGGAATCAATCCTGATACCGGTCTCACTGAACTGCGTAAGCCAGATCCAAGTGAGCCATTTGCTGCTTTGGCCTTCAAAATTATGACTGACCCTTATGTTGGTCGTCTCGCCTTCTTCCGGGTCTATTCCGGTACACTTGAGGGTGGATCGTATGTGTTGAATACGCGTTCAGGCAACAAAGAGCGTATCAGCCGCATCCTTCAGATGCACGCTAACAAGCAAAACCCAATTCCAAAGGTCGAAGCCGGTGACATCGCCGCGGCAGTTGGTTTCAAGGAGATCAAAACGGGAGACACCTTGTGTGATCTGAACCACCCGATCATCCTTGAGCAGATGACTTTCCCTGAGCCTGTGATCTCCTTGGCTGTTGAGCCAAAGTCGACTGCAGACAATGATAAGCTTACGATTGGCTTGTTGAAACTTGCCGAAGAGGATCCTACCTTCCGTGTCCGTACTGACGAAGAGTCTGGTCAAACGATCATCTCTGGAATGGGGGAATTGCACTTGGAGATTTTGGTCGACCGCTTAAAGCGCGAGTTCAAGGTAGAAGTGAACCAAGGTGCACCTCAAGTTGCTTACCGTGAAGCCATCACCAAAAAGGTGGATCACCGTGAGGTATACAAGAAGCAAACCGGTGGTCGTGGTAAGTTTGCAGACATCTATGTTGAAGTCGGTCCAGCAGAAAAAGAAGGTGAACACTTCGAATTCTTGGACGAAATCAAAGGCGGTGTTATTCCTAAGGAATTTATCCCAGCCATCAAGAAAGGTCTTGAGTCTGCGATGGGTGAAGGCGTGCTTGCAGGCTTCCCAGTAAGCGGTATCCGTTGCCGTTTGCACTTCGGTAGCTTCCACGACGTCGACTCCGATGCTTTGTCCTTTGAAATTGCCGGTCGTATGGCTTTCAAAGCCGCCTGCCGCCAAGCCAATCCAATCCTGTTGGAGCCGATCATGGCAATCGAAGTTGTGACCCCAGAAGAATACATGGGTGCTGTTGTGGGTGACCTCAACAAGCGCCGTGGCCAAATGGAGGGCATGGACTCACGTGGCAAGGATCGTGTTGTCAAAGCGAAAGTGCCACTCTCCGAAATGTTTGGTTACGTCACACAGTTGCGTACCATCAGCTCCGGTCGTGCAGCATCAACGATGCAATTCTCGCACTACTCGCAGGCGCCTCGCAACATCCAAGATGAAGTTGTAGCAAAAGTTCGCGGCTTGGCCGCAAAAGCATAATACTCGATAAGAGCATGAATCAGAAGATCAGAATTAAACTGAAGTCTTACGACCACAATTTAGTGGACAAGTCAGCCGAGAAGATCGTGCGGACTGTGAAGACAACGGGTGCTGTCGTAAGCGGTCCGATTCCTCTGCCGACTGACAAGAATGTCATCACGGTGAATCGTTCTCCCCACGTTAACAAAAAGAGCCGTGAGCAATTTCAGGTATGCTCCTACAAGCGCCTGATTGACATCTTTAGCTCAAGCTCCAAAACGGTAGATGTTTTGATGAAGTTGGAATTGCCCAGCGGAGTCGATGTCGAAATCAAAGTTTGATCACAGTTAAAAGGAAATAGGCGATGCCAGGTATCATTGGTAAGAAAGTGGGAATGACCAGCATTTACGATGCTGATCGCAAAGCAATTCCCTGTACGGTCGTCGAGGCAGGTCCTTGTGTGATCACGCAGATCAAGACCGAAGAGAAAGACGGTTACACTGCGGTGCAACTGGGCTATGGGGAGAAAAAGGAGAAAAACACTCCAAACCCTATGATCGGTCACTTCAAAAAGGCTGGAACTACTCCCAAGAGGATCGTTTGGGAAACTGAATTTTTTGTTCCCTCAACATTCAAGAAGGTTGAAGGTGCAGATGGCGCAGTGAGCTACGAAGAAGTTCCAGGATCAGAACCTAAATTGGGTGATTCGATCGGTGTCAACCTTTTTCGTCCAGGTGAATTCGTGGATGTAATCGGTACGAGCAAGGGCAAAGGTTTTCAAGGTGTTGTCAAGCGTCATGGTTTTGCAGGTGTGGGTGGTCAAACTCACGGTCAGCACAACCGCGGTCGTGCACCGGGCTCACTTGGTCCAGGTTCTACACCCGCTCACGTCTTCAAAGGCATGCGTATGGGTGGCCAAACTGGAAATGTCCGTGTGAAGATCCAGAATTTGCAAATCTTGCGCGTAATCCCTGAGAAGAACCTCATCGTTATCGCAGGCGCACTCCCTGGTCACAACGGAGGCTACATCTTTATCGAGAAGTAAGAAAATGGAATTAACGGTCAAAAATATCAAGGGCGCAGATACTTCCGAGAAGGTAAACCTTCCCGATAGCATCTTCGGAATCGAGCCCAATGATCACGCCATCTACCAAGATGTGCGCTTGATCCTGGCCAATGCACGTCAAGGCACCCATAAAGCCAAAGAGCGTGGTGAAGTCAGTGGTTCCACAAAAAAGCCTTTCCGTCAGAAGGGTACTGGTGGCGCCCGTCAAGGTCACAAACGTGCTCCACACATGTATCACGGTGGTCGTGTGTTTGGTCCTAAACCGCACCTTTACGGATTCAAATTGAATCGCAAGGTGAAGCGTTTGGCACGTAAAAGTGCTCTCAGCTACAAGGCCAAGGATGCCCGCATCATGGTGCTGGAGAACTTCAACTTCAATACCCCTAAAACCAAGGAGTTTGTAGCAGTCCTCAACAACTTGAAGATTAGCGGATCCAAGGTGTTGATGGTGCTTCCTGACGACAGTGGCAATGTCTACCTGTCTGGTCGCAATGTCCCAAAGACGCAAATTGTGCGTGCACAGGACCTGAATACTTATGACATCTTGCATGCTGACCACGTGGTCATTTTGAAAGATGCTGTTGCAACGATCAATGAGCAATTAGGATAAGACCATGAGTGTACTAAGAAAACCGCTCGTATCTGAAAAAATGGCAATGCTCAACGAGCGCCATGGCCTCAAGTTTAATCAATATGCTTTCAAGGTTGACATCAACGCTGATAAGCCTGAGATTAAAAAAGAAGTAGAGGAAATGTACAGCGTTAACGTCAAGAGCGTTCGCACCATGATCTACACTGGAAAAAGCCGTCAGCGCTACACCAAAACTGGTTTTGTGTCTGGAAAGTCACCTCGCTTCAAGAAGGCAATCGTGACGCTGCACACTGGCGAATTGATCGATTTTTACAAGAACATCTAAGCTGGGGCTGAAAAATGGGATTCAAGAAACTTAAGCCGACGACTCCTTCGCAGCGCTTCATGATGGTTTCGGATTTTGCCGAAATCACCAAATCAAAGCCAGAAAAGTCACTCGTAGAAGGCAAAAAGCGTTCTGGTGGTCGTAACAATACCGGTAAGCGTACAATGCGCTATATCGGTGGGGGCCACAAGAAGCTATACAGGATTATCGATTTCAAGCGCGAGAAGTTGGGTATTGCAGCCAAGGTTGTCGCCATCGAATATGATCCAAACCGTACTGCACGTATTGCCTTGTTGCAATATGCAGATGGAGAAAAGCGTTATATCCTTGCTCCTGAGAATCTTCAAGTTGGTCAGGCTATCGTATCTGGTGATACTGCCGAACCTACTGTTGGAAATGCAAAGCGCTTGAAGGACATTCCATTGGGCACGATCGTTCACAACATTGAATTGCATCCAGGTAAGGGTGGTGCAATTTGTAGGAGTGCAGGGTCCAATGCACAATTGCTTGGCAAGGAAGGCAAATACGTAAGTTTGCGCCTTCCATCAGGTGAGTCACGTCTGGTATTGGGCGAGTGCATGGCAACCATTGGTTCCGTTGGTAACTCGGAGCACATGAACATCAAGCTTGGAAAAGCTGGCCGTTCACGTTGGTTGGGACGCCGTCCGCGCACTAGGGGCGTCGCGATGAACCCGGTCGATCACCCGATGGGTGGTGGTGAGGGACGCGCCTCAGGCGGTCACCCACGTAGCCGCAAGGGTTTGCCAGCCAAGGGTTACCGCACCCGCAGCAAGAAGAAGTATTCTAGCGGTTTGATCATCAGTAAGAAGAACAGGAAATAATTGAGTTAATATGGCCAGATCACTGAAAAAAGGTCCATTTATTGACCCAAAGCTTGACCGTAAGGTTGACAAAATGAACAACGCGGGTCAGAAGCGGACCATCAAGACCTGGGCAAGAAGGTCCATGATCTCTCCGGAGTTCGTAGGGCATACCTTGGCAGTTCACAATGGCAACAAGTTCATCCCCGTTTTTGTCTCCGAAAACATGGTTGGACACAAGTTGGGCGAATTTGCTCCTACCCGGACCTTTAGAGGTCACTCGGGCGACAAGAAAAAAGATAAAGGCAGAAAGTAATGGCTGAGCAAGTAAAAAAACTGACGCGCAAAGAGAAGATTGCGCAGGGTGTCGAAAAGGCCCCCAAGCGTAAGAAGGCAATGGCCGAGCGCTTGAAAAGCGAGCGCCAAGATACAGCCAAGGCCCTTCTCCGCAACCACACAATTGCTCCACGCAAAATGCGTTTGGTGATTGATCTCGTACGTGGTATGGCTGTGGATAAGGCACTCAACGTGCTGAAATTTACGGAAAAGGCTGGTGCCGCTCCTGTTCGCAAGTTGCTTGTTTCTGCTATTGCCAACTGGGAATCCAAGAACGAAGGTTCAAGGGTTGAAGATGCCAACCTTTTTATCAAAGAGGCATTCGTTGATGCAGGTCGTACGCTGAAGCGTTTCCAACCTGCCCCCCAAGGCCGTGCGCACCGCATCCGCAAGCGTAGCAGCCATGTCACTTTGATTTTGGACACCAAAGAAGAGAACTGAGCGAAATGGGACAGAAAACACATCCAACCGGACTCCGTCTTGGGATATCCAAAGGTTGGGAATCCAACTGGTTCGGCGGCAAGCATTATGCCGATAAGTTGATTGAAGACGAAAAAATTCGCGCTTACCTTGAGGCAAGGATCAATCGCGGCGGAATCGCCAAGATTGTCATCGAACGCACTTTGAAGCGCATTACCATTACCATCCATACTTCCCGTCCCGGTATCGTGATTGGTCGCGGTGGTCAGGAAGTGGATCGCTTGAAGGAAGAAATCAAGAAGCTTACCAAAAAAGATGTTCAAATTAACATCTTTGAAATCAAGCGCCCGGAATTGGATGCTCGTTTGGTTGGCGAAATGATCTCTGGTCAGTTGGCTGCTCGTATTTCCTTCCGTCGTGCCATGAAGACTGCGCTTGCTTCGACCATGCGCATGGGTGCAGAGGGTTGCAAAATCATGTGTGCCGGTCGTTTGGGCGGTGCTGAGATGGCCCGTACAGAGATGTACAAAGATGGTCGTGTTCCACTCCAAACATTGCGTGCTGATATCGACTACGCTTTGACTGAAGCAAAGACGATCTACGGAATCATTGGCGTAAAGGTTTGGATCTTCAAGGGCGAGCTTTATGGCAAGGTGGATCTTTCACCAAATGCTGGCTCGGCAGAGAAGCGCCCTAACACTGGCGGCAATGAGCGTGGTGGCGACGACCGTGGCGGTAAGCGCAACGATCGTTTCGAAGGCAGGGGTCGTGGTGATCGCGGAGGCGATCGTGGTGGAGATAGAGGCGCAGGAGGCGGCGGTGGACGTCGTCGCGGAGGTCGATAATAGAATTACGGTTAATGATAAAGCGATAAGGCAATGCTTTTACCGAAGAGAACTAAATACCGCAAGCTACAGAAGGGCAGGGTCAAAGGAAATGCATCCAGAGGTCACGAGATTGCATTTGGATCATTTGCTATGAAGGTTCTGGAGCCTGCATTCCTCACTAGCCGCCAAATTGAGGCAGCTCGTCAGGCGATTACACGTCGCATGAAAAGGGAAGGAAAGATCTGGATCAGGATTTTCCCAGACAAGCCAATGACCAAAAAGCCAGCTGAGGTTAGGATGGGTAAAGGTAAGGGTTCGCCTGAGTTTTGGGCTGCACCTGTACAACCAGGACGCATCTTGTTTGAAGCTGAAGGGGTGACAATGGAAACTGCCATGGATGCAATGCGTCTCGGTGCACAGAAGTTGCCTGCAAAAGTTAAGTTTATTGTGAGACGCGATTATCAGGAATAAGGTTATGAAGGCAAAAGAAATTAGGGAGCTCACGGATGCTGAAATCCGTGCCCGCATCACAGAAGATGGCGAATTGCTCCAAAAAATGTACTTCAATCACGCGATCTCCGAAATTGAAAGCCCGGCTAAAATCCGGATCATCAGAAAGGACATCGCCAGGATGCACACCATCTTGACCGAGCGTCAGTCCAAAAGCAATAATCAGTAAGCAGCATGAGCACTGAGATAAATACCACGGAGACCCGTAACCTGCGCAAGGAAAGGATCGGCAAAGTCTCCAGCAATAAGATGGATAAATCCATCACCGTGGTGGTTGAGCGGAAGATCAAACATCCCATTTATGGGAAGTTTATGAAGAAAACCACCAAGTTTATGGCCCACGACGAAAAGGGCGAAGCTGGTATTGGAGATACCGTCCGCATCATGGAAACTCGGCCGCTGAGCAAAAGCAAGCGGTGGAGGTTGATTGAAATCATCGAAAAAGCGAAGTAAGAAATGCTACAGCAGGAATCCCGACTGAATGTCGCCGACAACAGCGGAGCAAAAAGGCTCCTCGTTATACGTGTCCTTGGTGGTACCAAGCGCAGGTATGCGCGGGTAGGTGATCGTATCATCTGCTCCGTGAAATCTGCCGATCCCAATGGCAACGTTAAGAAAGGTGATGTAGTGCGTGCCGTAGTAGTGCGCACCAAGAAAGAGCTTCGCCGGCGCGATGGTTCCTACATCCGTTTTGACGATAACGCCGCCGTCTTGATCAACGGTGAAGGTGAGCCGCGTGGCACACGTATCTTTGGCCCAGTAGCCAGGGAGTTGCGCGAAAAGAACTACATGAAGATCGTTTCGTTGGCTCCTGAGGTTATTTAATTAGAGATAGACTATGACTATGTCCAGGAGAAAATTCAACGAGCGCCCAAAGCTGCACATCAAAAAGGGAGACCAAGTGGTTGTACTTTCTGGTCGTGAGAAAGGTAAAACTGGTCGGGTACTCAAAATTGAGCACAAGCGTGATAAACGCACGGAAGTTGTTCAAAGCCGCGCAATTGTCGAGGGTTTGAACATCGTCACGAAGCACAAAAAGCCCGACAACAAAAACCCCCAAGGTTCAATTGTCGAGATTGAAGCGGGAATTCACATCTCAAGTCTGATGCTTATTGAGCCAAAGACTGGAAAAGGAACCCGTGTCGGTCGTACGAAAACCGACGAAGGTTGGGTTAGGGTCAGCAAGAAATCAGGAGAAATCATTAAGTAGCAATGGCTTACGAAGCAAGATTAGCGAAAGAGTATAAAGAGCGGATTGTTCCGGCTTTGATGGCTCAGTTTGGGTATACTTCGGTCATGCAAGTACCGAAGATCGAGAAGATTTGTCTTTCCAGGGGTCTGGGTGATGCCATTGCCGATAAAAAGGTGCTGGAGTACGCAGCCAACGAATTTGGTTTGATCTCTGGTCAGAAGCCGGTGATCACCAAGTCAAAGAAAGACATTTCTAACTTCAAGCTTCGTCAAGGCATGGCTATCGGCTGCCGCGTGACGATGCGTCGTGAGAGGATGTATGAGTTCCTGGACCGTTTGATCACAGTGGCTATGCCACGTATTCGCGACTTCCGTGGAATCTCACAGAAATCCTTTGATGGACGCGGTAACTACAACTTTGGTGTCAAGGAGCAGATTATCTTCCCAGAAATTGATGTCGACAAGATCGATAAAATCGCCGGGATGGACATTACGATTGTCACTTCTGCGCGCACCGACGAAGAGGCGTTTGCATTGTTGAAAGAATTCGGCATGCCCTTTCAGGGCGTCAAAAAAGCATAAAGATATGTCAAAGAAATCCATCATCGCTCGGCAAAAGAAGAGAGAGAAGCTGGTTGTCAAGTTCGCTGAAAAGCGCAAAGCCTTGAAAGAGGCTGGCGATTGGACAGCATTGTCCTTGTTGCCCCGTGACTCCTCGCCTGTGCGTCTGAAGAATCGTTGTAGCCTTACGGGTCGTCCCCGTGCCTACATTCGGAAATTTGGCGTGTCTCGTATCAAATTCAGGGAACTGGCTCTAGCAGGTAGGATCCCCGGTGTAACTAAAGCTAGCTGGTAAGAAGAATATGTCCACAGATTCGATCGCAGATTACCTGACCAGAGTCAGGAACGCAATCCGGGCCGGGCACCGCGTAGTCGATATCCCTTCGTCCAACCTCAAAAAGGCCATCACGAAGGTTCTCTACGAAAAGGGCTACATCGCACGTTATAAGTTCGTTGAAGAGGGTCCCCAAGGCTTTATCAAGATTGCCTTGAAATATGATACGATTTCAAAGCTTCCGGCCATCTCTGGCCTTACACGCATCAGCAAGCCTGGTCTGCGTAAGTACTCGGGAGTGGAAGATATCCCTAAGGTCATCAATGGCATGGGTATTGCCATTATCTCGACTTCCAAAGGTGTAATGACCGACAAAGAAGCTAGGGATCTCAATATTGGTGGCGAAGTTTTGTGTTACGTTTATTGAGCAAGAATCATGTCAAGGATAGGTAAAAAACCAATAGACGTACCAAGTGGTGTTAGCATCAGTGTTGATGCGAACAATTTGGTAACTGTCAAGGGTCCGAAAGGCCAACTTCAGCAATCTGTCGATACTGATCTCAAAATTGAGATCAATGGTAGCAGTGTGCAGATATCCCGCCCCACCGACCAAATCAGGCACAGGGCCGCTCATGGTCTTTACCGTACGCTGATTAGTAACATGATTGTGGGTGTGGCCGATGGTTACACGCGCGAATTGGAATTGATTGGTGTTGGTTACAAGGCTGAGGCAATTGGTCAGGCGCTTGAACTCAACTTGGGACATTCACACTTGATGATGGTCGTGTTGCCTAAGGAGATCTCGGTCGCTACCGAAACAAAGAAGGGCTCGAATCCTAGGATTACACTGAAAGCGATCGACAAGCAATTGATCGGTCACTTCGCAGCCAAGATTCGTTCGCTCAGGGGTCCAGAACCCTACAAAGGTAAGGGTATCCGGTACGTCGGCGAGGAAGTACGCCGCAAAGCAGGTAAAGCAGCAGCTAAAAAGTAAGATAATATGGCAGCCAACGATAAGAGTGAGCGTAGAACCCGCATCAAAAAGGGTATTCGCAAGAAGATTAGCGGTACAAATGAGAGACCCCGTCTCTCGGTATTCCGCAGTAATAAGGAGATCTATGTCCAAGTCATCAATGATTTGGATCAGAAGACACTTGTTGGCACCTCTTCACGTGCTAAGTCGATTCTTGAGCAGTCCGGCACCAAAACAGAGATTAGCCGTCTCGTAGGTCTGGAAATTGCTAGGCTTGCAAAGGAAAAGGGCATTGAGGCCGTGGTTTTTGACCGTAATGGTTTTAATTATCATGGTCGCCTGAAGGCCTTGGCCGATGGTGCAAGAGAAGGTGGCTTGTCTTTCTAATTGAAATCAAGATGCAAAGCAATAAAAATAGAGTCAAGAATAGCGACGTTGAACTCACCGAGACGGTGGTCAAAATCCAACGTGTGGCCAAGGTGGTCAAAGGTGGTCGCCGGTTCAGCTTCTCTGCTATCGTGGTCGTGGGTGACGGAAACGGAACTGTTGGCCATGGCCTCGGAAAAGCCAAGGAAGTGGTCGATGCCATTGCAAAGGGAGTCGATGACGCAAAGAAAAATTTGGTAAAAGTGCCAGTTACAAAAAATGGTACTGTTCCTCACGAAACTTTTACTAAATTTGGCGCCGCGAAAGTATTGTTAAAGCCTGCTGCTCCTGGTACAGGAGTGCTTGCAGGGGGAGCGATGCGGTCGGTGTTGGTGGCTGCTGGCGTGAAGGATGTGATTGGTAAATCTTTGGGTTCATCCAATCCTCACAACGTGGTAAAGGCAACAGTAGAAGCACTTTGTGCGATTCGTGATGCCTATGGAGTCTCCCAGCAACGTGGGGTGAATTTGGATAAGATTTTTAACGGTTGAGACAATGGCTCAGATTAAGGTTACACAAGTTAGAAGCACCATCGGCCGGCCAGCCCGCCAGTTGAGAACAATGGAAGCGCTTGGGCTCGGTAAGGTCAACCGCATGGTTGTTCACAATTTGACGCCCCAAATTATTGGGATGGTGAAGCAAGTGAGCCATCTGGTTAAAGTTGAGGAGGCATAATCATGAATTTGCATACATTAACGCCTGCTTCGGGATCAACAAAGATCTCAAAGCGTATTGGTAGGGGCCAAGGCTCCGGCAAAGGTGGTACGTCGACCAAAGGTCACAAAGGTGCTCAGGCACGTACAGGCTACAAGTTTCGCGCTTGGTTTGAAGGTGGTCAGATGCCGCTTTATCGCCGAATCCCAAAATTCGGTTTCAAGAACAATGCGCGTGTTGAATACGTGGCTTTGAACCTTGATAACGTAACCGAATTTGTGAATAGCCATCCTGGCACTACCGAGATCGACCATGCATTCCTTGCTTTGCACGGTTTTATCTCCAAAGGCAACGAGCGTATTAAATTGCTCGGTCGTGGAGAAATCAAGACGGCCGTCACTGTGAAACTGAACAAGTTCAGCAAGAGTGCCAAAGCAGCAATTGAGGCTGCCGGTGGTACCGCGATCGAAGTGTGACATGAAAGAATTCATCGAAAAAATAAGGAATATTTTCCGAATCGAGGAGCTAAGGCAGCGCATCATTTATACGCTGCTTTTGCTCGCTGTATTCAGACTTGGTAGCTATGTGATCCTGCCAGGGGTAGATTCCGCTCAATTGGCCCTTGACTTTGAAAAAGGTCAAGGAGGTGGCATTCTGGACCTGATCAACGTTTTCGTTGGTGGTGCCTTTGCCCGTGGAGCCATTTTTGCGCTTGGGATTATGCCCTACATTTCGGCATCGATCATTGTGCAACTCCTTGGGGCAGCTTTGCCATCGATTCAGAAGCTTCAAAAGGAAGGTGATAGCGGGCAAAAGAAGATTAATCAGCTGACACGTTATTTGACGGTGTTGATTACGCTCGGTCAATCTGCCGCCTACATCGTCAATCTCAAGTCCATGTATCCAGTTGCGACTGCGAATATGGGGTCGACGTTTGTTTGGTTGATGGCTTTGCTGATTTTGACTGCCGGAACGATGTTCCTTGTATGGCTCGGTGAACGTATTACTGACAATGGCCTTGGGAATGGTACTTCGTTGATTATCGCGATTGGTATTATTTCTGGTCTGCCACCGGCACTCGTCAATGAAGGCCGCGCAAATCCCCCGATGCTGTTTTTCATAGAAATCATTGCTTTGGGTCTGGCAACGATGGCGGTAGTCGGTATTACGCAGGCAACGCGTAAAATTCCGATCAACTATGCGCGCCGTGTGATGGGTAACCGTCAGGCAGGTGGTATGAGCAACAATGCGCGTCAGTATATCCCTTTGAAGATTAACTCCGCTGGCGTTATGCCGATCATTTTCGCGCAATCGATCATGTTCATTCCGGCATCTATTGCACAGTTTTTCCCAAATAGCGGCTTTTGGAATGCAACCGGCTCGATCTTGGGAAATCCGAACGGTATATTCTACAATGTTACGTTCGCGTTGCTCATCATTGTGTTTACCTATTTCTACACAGCGATTGTCATTAATCCGAATGACATTGCTGATAACTTGAAAAGGACAGGTGGATTTATTCCTGGTGTTAAGCCTGGGAAGAAAACATCCGAGTATATTGATAACATCCTCTCCCGAATCACCTTGCCTGGGTCGATAGCCCTAGCATTTGTGGCAATCTTTCCTTCGATTGCCAGCGCGATGGGTGTTTCTCAATCATTTTCGCAATTCTTTGGAGGTACAAGCTTGCTGATTATGATCGGTGTTGTGCTCGATACACTCCAACAGATTGAAAGCTATTTGTTGATGCGCCATTACGATGGTTTGATGAAAACAGGTGGCCGATCACGTAAAGTACAAGGCGCCGCTGGCGTATCTGCATAATGGCAGTCGGAAAGGTGGTCATTCGGACTGAAGAAGAGATCGACCTGATCCGTGAGAGTTCTTTGTTAGTAGGGAAAACGCTTGGTGAAGTCTCCAAGCTTGTGGAACCCGGAGCCAATACATTGAAGTTGGACACAATCGCTGAGGAGTTTATCCGTGATAATGGTGGTATTCCAGCATTTAAGGATTATCCAAGCGGGTCCAATGTAGGTCCATTTCCATTCTCGTTGTGCATTTCCTTGAATGAGGAAGTGGTACATGGAATGCCCAATAAGAATAAATTCTTGAGGGAGGGCGACATTGTCGCCATTGACTGTGGTGTATTGAAAAATGGCTTTTTTGGTGACAGTGCTTACACTTTCGGTGTAGGCGAAATTTCACCAAAGAAAAGCCGGTTGCTCAAGGTTACAAGGGAATCACTTTACCTTGGTCTTGAAAAGGCTGTTGAAGGTGGTTGGTTGGGAGATATTTCGCAGGCCATTCAAAGTCATGTGGAAACCCATGGATACTCAATTGTGAGAGAAATGGTTGGTCATGGCATTGGTACTGAGCTTCATGCTCCCCCTGAGGTTCCAAATTATGGTCGCCGCAAAACGGGACTAAAGCTTGAGACTGGGATGTGTCTAGCCATTGAGCCGATGGTGAATCTAGGTAAACGTCGTATCCATACGCTTGATGACGGATGGACGATTATTACCTCTGATAGACTGCCTTCGGCACATTTTGAACACACGATTGTGGTTCGCAAGGGTAAGTGTGAAATCTTATCAAGCCACGATTTTATTTTGAATCAATAATTGTATATGGCCAAGCAGGCATCATTAAAAGTTGACGGCACGATTCTCGAGGCACTTCCAAATGCTACCTTTAGGGTGGAACTGGAGAATGGTCACGAGGTTTTAGCCCACATTTCAGGTAAGATGAGGATGCACTACATCAAAATTTTGCCTGGGGACCGTGTTTCACTTGAGATGTCTCCCTACGATTTGTCCAAAGGAAGAATTACATATCGGTATAAATAAGATTACCATGAAGGTTAGAGCATCAGTAAAGAAGCGGTCCGCCGACTGCAAGATCATCCGGCGTAAAGGTCGCCTTTATGTGATCAACAAGAAAAATCCACGCTTTAAGCAAAGACAAGGATAATTATGGCAAGGATAGCTGGTGTAGATTTGCCCAAAAATAAGCGGGGCGTAATTGGCTTAACATATATCTTCGGGATCGGAACGACTTCCGCCCAGAGGATCTTGAATTTGGCCAACATTGATCACAATAAGAGGGTCAGAGACTGGAACGACGATGACGTGGTGGAGATCCGCCGCTTGATCGGCGAAATGTTCAAAGTGGAAGGTGCATTGCGTGCCGAAGTCCAAATGAACATCAAGCGTTTGATGGACATCGGATGTTTCCGTGGTTTGCGTCACCGTAAAGGTTTGCCTTTGCGTGGTCAGCGTACACGTACCAACGCCCGTACCCGTAAGGGCAGGAAAAAGACTGTGGCTGGAAAGAAGAAGGCAGCAGCAAAGAAGTAATTGAAAAGGAATTAAAGTTCGCATTCAGTAATGGCAAAAACCAAAAGAGTAAAGAAGAGCAAAGTCGATTCGATTGGCTTGGTTTATATTACCTCTTCTTTCAACAACATCATTGTTTCGATCACGGATTTGAAAGGCAACGTGATTGGCTGGGCTTCAGCTGGCAAGATGGGATTCCGTGGTTCCAAGAAGAACACTCCCTACGCCGCTCAAGTCGCTGCTACCGAAGTCTCGCGTGATTGCTTCGAACGTGGTCTTCAGACTGCTGAGGTTTATGTGAAGGGTACAGGATCTGGCCGCGAGGCTGCCATCCGCGCCGTCGCCAACGTCGGAATTAACGTTACGATGATTCGTGACATTACTCCGCTGCCTCACAACGGTTGCCGCCCACCCAAGAAAAGAAGAGTCTAATTAATAGGTTCGCTTGGCGTCAAGTCTTGTGTCTTTGCAAGCAAGGGTGCTGAATGCGATAATTGTCTAATCAAATAGAAAAATGGCAAGATACAGAGGTCCCAAGGCGAAAATCGCCAGAAGGTTTAGGGAGCCCATCTTTGGCCCAAGTAAGGCCCTAGAGCGCAAAAAATTTGGCCCAGGCCAGCATGGTCGCAATCGCCGCTCAAAGCAGAGCAACTATGCTGTGCAGTTGATGGAGAAGCAAAAGGCCAAATACACTTATGGTTTGCTGGAAAAACAATTCCGCAATCTGTTTGTAAAGGCTACCCGTCGCAAAGGCGTTACGGGTGAGATTTTCCTTCAGTTGCTCGAGTCACGCTTGGACAACACCATCTACCGTATGGGCTTTGCAGCTACCCGCCGCCAAGCACGTCAGTTGGTGACGCACAAGCACATTACCGTCAACGGTGATGTTGTGAACATCGCCAGCATGCTGTTGCGCCCAGGTGACGTTTTGGAAGTGCGTGTCAAAAGCAAAGCACTTGAAATCGTCAAGGGCGGCTCAAGGAACTCTTTTCCTTGGTTGCAGGTCGACAATATGGCGCTGAAGGGTTCTTTCCTCCAATACCCTGAGCGGGAGCAGATTCCAGAAAATATCAAGGAAAACTTGATCGTGGAATTGTACTCCAAGTAATTTTGTTCTTAACCCGTTTTGGACTGAGGTATATTATTTATGGCACTGCTTGAATTTCAAATACCCGAAAAGGTGGTCATGGAAAAGGATAACGACTTCTACGGGAAGTTTCTTATCCGTCCCCTCGAAAGAGGCTATGGCATCACTGTCGGTAATGCCCTTAGAAGGGTTCTCTTGTCCTCCCTTGAGGGCTATGCATTCACCGCCATCAAGATACCTAGTGTCGAGCACGAGTTTTCGACGGTCAAGGGTGTCGTGGAAGATGTCACGGACATCGTCCTCAACCTGAAGGGCGTTCGCCTCAAAAAGGTGATCGATGGAGATGATAAAATTTTCGTTTCCGTACGTGGAAAAGATGTTTTCACTGCAGGTGATATCGCTAAGCATACCAATGCCTACGAAATTACCAATCCTGATCACGTCATTTGCCACATCGACAAGAACACGCAGTTTGACATCGAGCTTACCGTTGGCAAAGGTCGCGGCTATCGCCCAGCCGATGAAAACAAAGATCCTAATGCCACTATCGGTGAAATCGCCATTGACTCGATCTTCACGCCAATCAAGAACGTCAAGTTCAAGGTTGACGACTTTCGTGTCGAGCAGCGTACCGACTATGAGCAATTGACGATCGAAGTTTCATCCGACGGTACCATTGATCCAGAAGATGCTTTGAAAGAAGCAGCCAACATTTTGGTCAAGCACCTTTGGTTGTTTACGGACGAGAAAATCATGCCGGTCGCTGAGGATGCTCCTAAAGAGGATCCTGTGGATGAGAACTATCTTGCTATGCGCAAGGTGCTCAAGACACCATTGACCGACTTGGACCTTTCTGTTCGTGCGTTCAACTGCTTGAAAGCCGCCGAAGTCAAAACACTTGGCGATCTCGTAAGCTACAACATTGCCGACCTTCTTAAATTCCGCAACTTCGGTAAGAAGTCTTTGAGCGAACTCGAAGAACTCGTAGCCGATAAGGGTTTGAGCTTCGGTATGGATGTTTCCAAATACGACCTCGACGAAGACTAATTCAGTATTCATCCGGGCTACGTTCCCCGGCTGCTCTCCGAAAATACGGATTGAGCCTTCAGCAATGAAGTAGGCCGACGGTCGTAGTTCGTCAACATCATTTATAATGAGACACGGAAACAAGGTTAATCATTTGGGTAGGAAGACTGCCCACAGAAAGGCACTGATGAAGAACATGGCGATTGCCCTGCTCATCAGCCCTAAGAAGCGTATCTTCACAACTGTCGCCAAGGCCAAAGCGCTTCGTCAGTATGTCGAACCGCTGATCACCAGGTCTAAAGACAATACGACACATTCTCGCAGGATGGCTTTTAGCTACCTCCAGAATAAGGAAGCTGTCAAAGAGCTGTTTGGTGATATCGCTGCCAAAGTTGGCGATCGTCCAGGCGGATACACACGTATCCTCAAAATCGGCAATCGTGTGGGTGACAATGCCGAAATGGCTTTGATCGAATTGGTTGACTTCAACGAATTTGCCACCGAGAAGCCCAAAAAGAAAACCAGCCGCCGCCGCAAAAAGACCACCACAACGCCAGCAGCAAAGCCTGCGGCAGACGTGGTCAAGGCAGAGGTTGTTGAAACCAAGATTGATAAGCCAGCTGAGCCACAAGTGGAAGAAGCTGGTGATGAAACAGAAGAAACTGCCGAATAATTCGGCAACACTTCAAAAAATAGAAAGCGGTTCCTTACGGTTCCGCTTTTTTTTTGCTTTTGTGCATCACCAATCGGGTTGAAGTAAGTTCCTTGTTTGAACGCCGGTCAATCTTTCGTTCAAGGCCTCGGATTTTGTCGGAGTTTCATTCTACAAGCAAATCCGAACGAAAAGGGTTGTTTGCCAATTGTTCGTGAGGTGCAATCCTTACTGCGGGATTCTTGAGTTTTTTAACGCCCCGGACTGCATGTTCTTTGCGTCTGGTATCCACTCGAACCTTCAAGAAATTGACTTACCCTGTTATTATTCACATCCACTCCGCGTCGGTGCGAATGTTGGCGGTGATCCTTTGGATTTGCGTTGCACGCCATTGTGAGTTTTTGTAGGCTTCCCAAGTATGCTAGTTGAATCCAAATCCCAGGTCGGAGGGATGGGGGGCATCAACGTCAAGCACGAGGACGTCTTACGATTCGATTTCCAAGCGCAGGTCTACTTTAGCATCCCGAATGCAATAAGTTTTATCACGCCTTTAAAGATGAATCGGAAAACTTTGCTGCTAGGCGACATTGGACATTTTTTGATCTGAGGGTTTCGCCGTAAATTCCAGACTGCGATCCAATGGGTGAATTCGCAGTGTTGCAACGTTCGGAATAGTATGAGAAAATTAGGATTCTGGTTGATGGTATGTGGGCTTACGATCTTCGGAAAGTCAGCTCAGGCGCAGATTTTTGAAGGTTTGGCTGCCGAAAAATTCTTGTCGGGTTGTGAATTGGTACGATACACTGACCGTACGCCCCTGCCAAATTTTTTCGTGATGCGTCCGGGAATGGAAATCCCGGCTGGAGAAATTCCGCAATTGCTCCAAAAGGTTTACCGGCTCGGGGAATCGGGAAGTTTGCAATTGGGCAGCCTGTCAGATGATGCCTTGGGTTTTGTCCACCAAAAGTTGCAGCAGACACAAAATGGCTTTGAAGTGGAAGGCGGAGAATTGACGGTCCACTTGCGCAACGGTGGCCTTCATTCGGTAAGTGGGGATGCTTTTCCTGTATCCGGACTTGCGAATGCACCAGCAATTTCGCCGAGCGCTGCGTTGAAGGCGGCTACGGACGCTGTCGGGGCTACGCAATACCGTTGGGAAGACGAAAATGAAAATCGATTCTTGCGCTTCGAAACCGGCGATCCGATGGCAACTTGGTATCCGACGGGAACTTTGGTCTATGCGCCTCAGGATGGTCTGCCACGTGCTGAGAATTATCGATTGGCTTGGAAATTTGACATTTACGCGATTCAGCCACTTTACCGTGCATGGGTATATGTCGACGCGGTCACGGGCGAGGTGATTTGGGAGCACAACCGCATCCATACTGCGGACGTGCTGGGTTCGGCGGTCACCCGCTACAGTGGCACCCAGGCGATGACGGCCGATCAGGTAAGTGGAAACTCTTATCGTCTTCGCGAAACGGGCAGAGGCAATGGCATTCAGACGTTTAATCTCCAAACAGGGACCAATTACGGAACGGCTGTTGATTTTACCGATGCCAACAATGTCTGGAGCAACGTCAATCCACAAGAGGATGAGGTCGCAACCGATGCCCACTGGGGTGCCGAAAAGACCTACGATTTCTTCTGGACGAGCTTCAACCGCAACTCGATCAATGGGCAGGGATTCATGCTCAAATCCTACGTGCACTACGACAACAACTACAACAATGCATTCTGGGATGGACAACGCATGACTTATGGCGACGGAAACGGCACCACTTTCACGCCGCTCACCGCTATCGATGTTACCGGACATGAAATTACGCATGGACTCACAACCTTCACCGCAGACCTTGTCTATCAAAACGAATCCGGCGCGTTGAATGAATCCTTCAGTGACATTTTTGGCAATTGCATCGAGCATTATGCAAGGCCTAATGACTGGTCTTGGCGCATTGGGGAGGACATGACGCCGAATGGAAACGGCATTCGGTCCATGCAAACGCCAGGCACTTTTGGTGACCCGGACACTTACAATGGTACCAATTGGTACTCGGGTACCGGTGACAATGGCGGCGTTCACACCAATTCAGGTGTGCAAAACAAGTGGTTTTATATCCTGACCATTGGCGAAACGGGAACGAATGACATTGGCAGTGCCTATAACGTCACCGGCCAAGGCTGGACCAAGTCAGCGGCCATTGCCTTCAGAAACCTCACCGTGTACCTCGGCTCCGCTTCAGAATATTTGGATGCACGTTTCTACGCCATCCGTTCGGCCATTGACCTTTATGGTGCCTGCACGCCGGAGGTCATCGCCACGACCAATGCTTGGTACGCCGTCGGTGTCGGCCCTGCATTCACCAATACCGTTTTGGCCAACTTCACTGCCTCACCGACAACCCTTTGTTCGGCACCGTCTACCGTTGCTTTTTCCAACAGCAGCGTCAATGCGGGCTCATTTACTTGGAACTTCGGAGATGGCGGCACGAGTACCTTGTCTGCACCGACACACACTTACAACACCTTGGGCACGTTTAACGTCTCCCTGATCGCCAACGCTGGAACTTGCGGCATCGATACCTTGCTGCGCACGGCCTATATCGTTCTCGATACCAACCTCGGATGCAACATCATCTTGAGTCCAACCAACACCAACAGCACGCAAACTGCATGTTCAGGGACACTTTTTGACTCCGGAGGTCCGACTGCCAACTACGGCGCAAACACCAACAGTATCATCACGATTGCCCCGGCAGGTGCCTCCCAAGTCAATTTGAGCTTCGCCTCTTTTGCCATGGAAGCTAATTACGATTATCTCTATGTCTATGATGGCCCGACAATCGGGAGCCCGCTGATTGGGACTTACACCGGCACCAACATTCCGGGAAATATCAGTTCGACGGGCGGTGCCATCACTTTGCGGCAATCGACCGATCCCTTGGTAGATGATACAGGTTTTGAAATTCAATGGAGCTGCGTATTGCCCAATGCCGCTCCTGCAGCCAATTTCAGCGCCGACAATTTGACAAGTTGCAATGGCGTCGTCAACTTCCGCGACCTCTCCACCAACGGCCCCAATGCATGGCTTTGGAACTTCGGAGATGGATTCACCTCAAATTTGCAGCATCCTTCGCATACCTATCAGGCAAATGGGACCTATACCGTGACACTTACAGCGACCAACAACATTGGCGCAAATACGATTACACGTACAGCCTACATCACCGTCAACCGTCCGGCAGGTCCCGTTTCGAGTGGGGCTTCGCGTTGCGGACCCGGTACCGTGACCCTCTCTGCAACCGGAAGTGGAACGCTCAAGTGGTATGACCAAGCCTCTGGCGGAACGGTTTTGGGCACTGGAACGACGTTTACAACGCCTTCGCTCACCAATTCTCTTGTGTTTTATGTGGAGGCCGAAACCCAAGCACCAGTGCAAGCAGTCGGTCCTTTGACCCCTGCCGCCGTCGGTGCCGGAGGGTATCACAACAACACCTCGATCCAATACCTTGCCTTTACCGTCAGCTCAAACATGACGCTGGTAAGCTTTTACGTGGATCCGGGCGCAGCGGGGAACCGCACGATCTCGCTTTGGGACGGTGCAGGAACCTTGCTTCGGGACACGGTGATCAACATCGGGGCCAATCCTAGCCGCATCACCCTCAACTGGACGATGGCACCTGGTCAATACCGCATCGGCGGCACTGAAATGGACCTTTATCGGAATAATGCCGGGGCGAATTTCCCTTACAGCATTGCGAATTTTGTCTCGATCACGGGTTCCTCCGCGGGTGCAGCCTTTTATTATTACTTCTATGATTGGGATGTACAAGGTTTGCCTTGCTTGAGCGAACGTACGCCTGTGCCTGTGACCATCGAGCAGGAGCCGGTGGCCAATTTTAGCGTTGCTACGAATCTCTTTACCAGCACCTTCACAGATCTTTCCACCGGAAATCCTACCGCTTGGGCTTGGACCTTTGGGGATGGAGGAACATCGGTGTTGCAAAATCCAACGCATACTTATGCTGCCAACGGCACCTACAACGTGACGTTGGTTGCAAGCAATGGCACCAACTGCGACGGTACGACGACGGATACGGTCAACATCGCCGTGGTCGGAATCGATGCCGGATGGGATGCATTGTGGAATGGATTGTCCGTTTCTCCGAATCCATTTGGCAATGACTTCCGGGTCCAAATGAATCTGCCGATAGGCGGACAACTGAACATTGGCTTGTTTGACTTGCAAGGAAAGGCCTTGACGGATTTGTATTCGGGCGAGGTCAATGCCGGCCAATTCAAGCTCGACATCAACGAACTGCAGCATAAGATTGCCGCAGGTACATACTTGGTGCGCTTCGAATTTGGCGATGCCGTCAGATGCTTGCGCGTCGTCAAGATGAATTGATCAAAATAAGCGGCGGCAGGAGGTGCCTGCCGCCTATTCCAATCCCAATTCCTGCTTCGATGAAGGCGATTACATTCGGATGGTTTTTGCTCTTGTGCTGCTTCTTTGGGAGTCTGAATGCCCAAACAACATTGTTTTCCGAGGATTTTGAGTCTGGAGGCAACGTTTTTACCCTCAATACCACAGATTTGGGCGGTACCAATACTCCCAATTTCTGGGTGATCAACAATGCCTACACAGGTGGAGCGGGATCGTTGGTCTGTCTGGGTTTCCCATTTACCTACACGATTGCCAATACCCCGACGCAGACTTTTCACGGCAATACCACGAGCAATTATCTGCATACCATGAGCATTTATGGTCAGGCAGACAATATCTTTTGCAGTTCGTTTGCAGCAGCGGATGGGCTTTGCATCTTCAATTCGACCAATATTTGCAAGACTAACTCGGCGATCAATACCGTTGGCTACAACAATGTTTCCCTCAAATTTTGGTGGAATTGCGCGGGTGGAACGAGCATTTATGGTGAGGTTTATTACAGTGTCAATGGCGGATCGACTTGGAACTTGATCACGACGCCGATTTCGCAGTACAAAAACCAAACGAATTGGGTACAACAAACGATTTCCTTGCCGGCCTTCAGTGGTGTCGCAGATTTGCGTTTTGCCTTCCGCTTTGTGAACACGCAGAGCAATTCGGCATTGGATCCAGGTTTTTCGATTGATGATATTTTGGTCGAAGGCACTTCCATTTCCAGCCAAACGGTTACAACGGGCACGGTTTCCAGCCTGAGTGTTTGTGCCGGCCAAACCGTGCAAGTACCTTATTCGATTTCTGGGGTATTTACTGTGGGGAATGTCTTCACGGCACAACTGAGCGATGCAAGCGGAAGTTTTGCCATTCCGACACCAATTGGATCGGTGACGAGCACAGCCGCCGGCACGATTTCCGCCGTGATTCCGCCGGGTACGCCCGCGGGTACGGGCTACCGCATCCGTGTCGTTGCGTCTGCGCCCGCGACCGTGGGGTCCACCAATGTTTCCAATATCACGGTGAATGCCCTTCCGCTTGCTGGAACAGCCTTTGTCACGGGCAATACGACGGTCTGCCAAGGCAGCACCGTCCAAATTACCCTCCAAGGATTTTCGGGAAACCTCGAATGGCAATCTTCCCCCAATGGCACCACTTGGACAGGGACAGGGCAGACGAGCAACCCTTTGCTTTCTACGTTGAGCGCCGTCACTTATTTCCGTGCAGCAGTTTCCAACGCCTGTGATACCGTTTATTCGCAGCCGGTGGTGATCTCAGTTGTATCCAGCAATACCAACTTTGCACAAGGTATTTTGAGTCGGGATTCGCTTTGTTCAGGCGATACGACCACCGTGCAAATGATCTACTGGGGCAGCAGCATCACTTGGTACACGTCTTCGAATGGCGGCACAACCTGGAATTTGAGTGCCAATACCCATCCCGATACCTATCATACGCCTCCGTTGAGCGGCGCCAATCAAAACATGGTCCGCGCCATCGTCGACAACGGCCCCTGCGGATTTGACACCATCGATGTCTCAATTGCCGTGGAAAACATCGTCGCCGCCTTCACCGAATCCCATATCGGACTCGTTTATGCCTTCACGGATGCAAGTACCAATGCCGTTTCCTGGGCTTGGGATTTTGGCGATGGCAATACAAGCACGACCCAAAATCCACTGCATTCCTATGCAATCGGTGGCACCTACACGGTTTCTCTGACCGTGACCGGACCATCAGGCTGCACCGCCACCACAACGCAAACGGTGAGCGTCCCGGTTGGTTTAGAGGATGCGAATCCAATGGGAATCACCATTTTGCCCAATCCATTCGGAACTGAATTTTGGTTGGAAATGCAACTGGAAACCTCCGGAATCGTTGAAATCGCCCTGCTCGATTTGGCTGGGAAAACAGTGGCGGCATATCAAGAGACAGCAAATGCCGGAAAGTTGAAATTGCATTCCGCAGCATTTGCCCCTGATCTTTCAAGTGGAACGTATCTCTTAAAAGTTCAGGCGAATGCAACGACGCAGTGCTTGCGGATCGTCAAATTCTAATTCACTGTTTTTGTTCAAATGAAAAGGTCGCCGAGGATTTGAGTTCTCGGCGACCTTTTCTTTGGATTCAAGCCTATTCGGCGGTGGTCAGGTCCACTTTGGGTGGAATCAACTTGTACACAACTGGCGTCACAATCCGCGAAAGCACGGTGCTTGAGATCAATCCGCCGATCAACACGATCGCCAACGGGGAAATCAAGGGGTTGGTGGTCAACGCAATCGGAACCAATCCGCCGATGGCTGTCAAACTTGTGAGCACGATCGGCAAGAATCGGATCTCGCCAGCCTCGCGAATGGCTTCTTCCAAACCTTTGCCCTGCGCCCGCAACTGATTCGTGAAGTCCACCAACAAAATCGAATTTTTGACCTCGATTCCTGCCAATGCGATCAATCCGATGACGGCCACGAAGCTGAGTGTATTGCCAGTGAGCCAAAGTGCCACTACGGCACCGATGACACCCAATGGGATGACACTCAGCACGATCAGCGTACTTTTGAAGGTTTTGAAAAGCAAAATGAGCACGCCAATGAAGAGAAATACCGTTACAAGAATGACGCTGCCGAATCCGCCAAAGCTCTCTTCGCGGCTTTCGACTTCGCCGGCCATTTGGTAGCGGTAGCCTTCGGGAAGGTGCATTTCCTTCATTTTGGATTCCGTGGCGATGATCAGATCATTCACTAGAAAGCCCTTTTGGACATAGGAGGTCACGGTCACAAACCGCACCTTGTTGAGGTGGTTGATCGCATTCGGACTCGCCTCGAGCGTGAGGTCGGCGACTTGCTTCAGCGGAATCGCTGCGCCAGACATGCTGTTCACGTAGAGTTGGTCAAAGATGTCGAGGCCCGCCGATCCGTTTTTTGGAGCGCTGACCACGATATTGTATTCCTCGCCGCCATCGTCGGTATAACTGCCCATTTCCAGTCCAGCTATCGCAAGTCGAACCGTTTTGTCGATTTCTGCGGTTTGGATTCCATACATGCGCGCTTTGTCTTTGTGAATTTTGACGCGCAGATCGCTTTTTGCCGATTTCAACGGATTGCTCACGTAGAGGCTCCCCGGAATCCCTTGCAACATGGTCTCCACTTTTGCAGATAGGCTGCGCAAGGTATCGAGGTTGTCTCCGAATAACCGCACCGCGATCGGTGCTTCAATCGGAGGGCCTTGTTCAAAGTCTTTGACCTCGATTTTGGCCCCGGGGAACGTGTTGAAGGTGTCGCGAAGGGCTTCGATGACCTTCCGTTTTTCCACTTGCTGCGTATGTGGATCGAGTTGGACGAAAATTTCAGAGAAATCCGGGCGTTCATTCTGCGGAATCACATTGTAATAGATGCGCGGATTGCCATGACCGACGTTTGTCGCCCAATATTGAATCTTGGGATTCGCCGAAAGCACCTTTTCCACCTCTTTGGTCACCTTGTCAGTTTCCCCGAGGTGGCTTTGAAGCGGCGTGGTGACATTGACCAAAAATTGTGGCTTTTCGGAAGAAGGAAACAAGGAGAATCCGATTACGGGAAACAGGGACAATGCACCACCGAAAACCACCGCCGCGACGATCAAGGTGATGACGGGGCGATGCAATGCACTTTCCAACAACTTCGAATAGGATCCCTGGATCGCACGTTTCAAGACGCGCATGAAGAAGTTGCCTTGCGGGTTGTGGTGCTTGCGCAAAATCACACTGCCGAGGAAGGGAATGATGGTCAGCGAAACCACCATCGAAGCCAAAACAGAGGAAATCACAGCCATCGGTAATCCGCGGATGAAATCGCCCGAACCCTCGGGAAGAAATACCAACGGCATGAAAGCAATGATCAATGTCGCTGTGCAACCCACCACGGCCAACGTAATCTGCTTGGTCGCCTCAATTGCAGCCTCCCGTCGGGAGTGACCTTCAAGCAACCACCGTTCGATATTTTCCACGACCACAATGCTGTCGTCTACCAGCAAACCCAATGCGACGACCATGCCGACGATCGACAACTGATTGAGCGTGAAGCCCATCAAATCCAGCAGCACCAAGCCAATCGCCAATGAAAGCGGAATGGAAATCATGACCACCGTCGCGGCACGGCCTCCGAGCGGCAGCAACGTAATGAGCACCAACAGGATGGCGATCAGAAAGTCAATTCCAAGGCCGCTCAAGCGGTTGGCAACATTCTCCGCTTGGTCAAAATGCGCCACAAAGTCGATGTTGGGAGGGAGGTCTTTCTTGAATTCGTCCAAAATTGGCAGGTAGGCAGCCTGCGTATTGCTGATATTTTCCTTGGGCTTCTGTGCGGCCGTGACGAATACGCATCGATGTCCGTTGAGCCGGGCGATGTGGCGATTCTCCTCGAAGCCTTGGTGCACATCCGCTACGTCTTTCAGGTAGATGATTTTGCCATTTGCACTCCAGACCACGGTATTCTGAATTTCCTCCAAGGAGGTGTAATTCCCGGATGTCTTGACATTGAACGTCTTCGTTCCTGCCCGCAGCGATCCGCCGGGGATATTGGCCGATTCGCTCTGAAGTGTTCCCAAAACGAGGTTTAGGGGAATGTGCATCTGCGCAAGACGATCCAGCTTCAAATCGACCTTGACGATTTCCTCCGGAACACCGAAGTACTTGATGTTTTTGAGCGAACGCACCTTCTCAAGCTTGGACTTCAGCCGCTCCGCTTCCCTTTTGAGGCTGGCATACGAAGCATTTTCCGAGATCAAAGCCGTTTGGATGATGTTGACATCCGTCGGCGTGACTTTCCGGACTTCCAGACTGAGCAATCCTTCGGGCAACTGATCACGGATGGCATTCACCTCGCGCACCAATTCAGAGTATTTGCTCTCAACGTCACTTTCGTATTTGTATTCGACCAAAATCATCGCGACGCCGTCCCCAATGTTGGAGGTGACCTTTTTGATGTTTTCGAGTTCCTGCACAACTTCCTCGATCGGCTTGACCACGAGTTGTTCCATGTCCTGCGGACTCGTGCCCGGGTAGACGGCGACGATCGGAAACATCGGCGCTGCCATTTCGGGGTCCTCGGCGCGGGGCATTGTAAAGAGGGTGTTGATCCCCAAGGCAATGGCCATCACAAACAGCACAAGCATCAGCTGACTGTTTTTCACTGAAAATGATGCAATGTTCATGGCAGGGAATTATTGGGCGATGGAAATGGGCGACTTGTCGGTCAAATAGGCGGATCCGGTAGTAATCACCTCGGGATATCCTTCCAATCCACCCGCAATGGCGACGAGGTTTTGAGCAAGGTAGGCCACTTTGACGGGGACCTTGGTTGCCGTCTTGCGATCGTTTGTCACGAATACAAATGCCTCATTGCCATCGGCTTCCAAAACGGATTCGTAGGGGAGCATCCAGTATTTTCCTTGCGTACGCGGGAGAATTGTTGCTTGACCAAATAGACCAGCTGCGGGTTTGACCTCCTGTAGATCCACCGTGACTTCCACCTGAAATGCACCGGAATAGGGATCTGCGCCTTGTGATTTGCGGGTGACCGTTCCGTTGAATTTCCGGTCGGGGTAGGCGTCGAGCGTAATCGATGCGCTGTCGCCGGGCTGAATCAGGCTCCATTCCTTGTCAGACAATCCGGCGCGCAAAACCCAATGGCTTTGGCCTGAGGTCGTCGAAAGGGCAAGAATCGGCATTCCGGGGCCTGCGAGTTCGCCTTCGTTCATCAATTTGGCCAAAACAAATCCGTCGGCAGTGGCATGAATGGCCGAATGCGTTTGGTTGAATTTCACCGATTCCAGCGTTTGGCGGGCGAAATCAAGCCCTGTTTGGGCGTTTTGGAGCATTTCCAAAGTAGCAACCGAGTCGCGGTGCAAGGCCTTGGCACGATCATAGTCGCGCTGTGCTTTCTCAAAGCCCAATTGCGCTTGGTTCACGCCTGCCGTGATTTCCGTGAGGTCGAGCGAGGCCAACAATTGCCCACGGCGAACGGCATCGCCCACTTTCACGTGGATGCGTTGGATGATTCCGCCGGTTTTGAAGGACAACCGCGCCTCGTTTTCGGTGCCGAGGAGGCCGCCAACGGTGATCGGGCGCTGCGAACTGAGTTGCGCGATTTTCTCGAGTTTGACCGGAATCGGTTCAATTCCCGGCGTTTTCGCTGCTGCGGACTCCTTTTTCCCGCAGGATGCTAGGAGGAGTGTGAGTGTGAGAGCGAGTGTGAGAGCGGAGAGCTTGGACATGCCCAAGAATGGTGGACGGATATTCATGATTTTGAGGGATTTCAATGGGTTATTCAACGATTTCAGCGATTTCACGACGGTATTCGGCCCAGCCGATAAAGGTTTCATACTTGCGGATATTTGCGAGCAGGCGGGCTTGCGTAACTTGGTTACGGGCATCGATGTACTCGATCAGACTCGATGCGCCTTGTGCAAATGCCCTTTCCATCAAGCGGAAATAGGCTTCGGCCGCCTCGACTTGGCGCAGCGCACCTTTCCAGGAGTCAAAAGCGGCCAAGGTGCTGTTGCGCCGGGTGAAAATGGCCAGATCAATGCCTTGCGTGGCTTGAGAAACTTTGTTTTCCAATTCGCGGTTGCCTTGTTCCCGCAAAGCGATCGCGGTTTGGTCGCGGCCGCCGTTCCAAACCGGCAGGTCAACTGAGATGCCGGCCATCACGTAGGCGGTATTTTCGCTGACTTCAAATTTGAAGCCCTGTGAACCCAGATCCAAGAATGCGCCGACGCTTGGCAGCCAATATTGGCGGTCCATTTTCAAGGCTTCATTGTTCATTTTCAAGGCGATGTCGAGTTGGTCGAGTTCGGGGCGACGGGCAATCTTGGTTTCATCCATGAGCTTTTCCCGAAGATCGACGGGCAATTCCATCGGTTCAGCAATGACTTCCGTGGTGGAGGCTCTGTTGAGCAGGAAATTGAAATAGGCTTGTGCATTTTGGACATTGGCCTCGGCTTGGGTCAACTGTGCTTTGACGCCTTCCAATTCACTTTCTGCGCGCAATACTTGGGCCGGCAAGCCTTTGCCATTCTCCAGCAAGCTCTTGGTCACGCGTACATTTTGCTCCACCAACTGCTGCGCACTTGCATAAATGCCTTTCGCCTCGATCGCCATCAGGTATTGATAATAGCCTTGGCGGATGGTTTTGACCAATTCCAATCGGTAAACATCCACTTCGGCCTGCTTCATTTCCATGTTTTGGTCCTGCAAATGGCGGTTGTGGATGAGATCGCTGTTCACGATCGGCACGGTGGTGCGCACCTTGACATCGTAGAAATTATTGGGAAGGAAGGTGATTTGTTCATTCTCAATCTGCGGAAAGGAATTGCTCTGTGTCAATTGGTTGAGTGTGCCATAAACAGGATTGAGCAAATCGCCGATCGGGAAATCGATTTTCCGGCCGCCGGCTGCGAGGGTGTAGGTCCCGTTGAAATTGATGGAGGGCAGGAAAAGGCGTTTGGCATTCTGCAGGCCCAACAATCCGCGCTGCAGCCCAAGTTGCTTTTCCTTGAGCACAAGGTTGCTGCTGAGACCTTCGCGGATATAGCCGTCGAGGGTGCTTTGAGCCTCGAGCACGCCTGTGGCGGGTGGAAGTGCAAGCAGCAGGAAAAGGAGAAGTGTTTTTGTGAGGGGAGTTAACATACTGAACACTGTTTAGTGTAAGCGCAAAAATTTTTCAGAGTTTGGCGAGAAAGTCATTGAAGTATTCCAATGCATCGGCAATCAAGTTTTCATGAGGGATATCTTGAATGATCTCGATACGGCGGCAACATTTGAGTGCGCAAATGCCATGTACGCAGCTCCAAATGAGGAAACTGAGCCGAATAGGTTCTTTCCCGAGAAAGCGGCCGACCGATTGGCATTCTTGGACTACGCTGATCAGATTTTCAAAAGACAAGGCACCCATTTTCCATTCTTCAGGCTTTTCCTCGCCTTGTAACGGTTTGTGGATGATGAACATGAGTTCATAGTAATCAGGGTTTTCCAAGGCAAACTGGACATAAGCGCGCCCCATGGCGACGAGTTTTTCCAGTGGATCCCGCACGTGTTGCAGCACAGCCATATCCCTGTTCATGCGCATGAAACCTTCGGTATGAAGGTCATGGATCAGTGCGTTTTTGTCCTTGTAATACAGGTAAATGGTGGCCGGGCTGTATTCGATCGCCTCTGCAATGGCGCGCATCGAAGTGGCTTCAAAGCCTCCTTTCGACAAAGAGTTTCTTTGCCGCTTCGAGGATCAGCGCTCGCATTTCTTCGCGCTCCCTGTTGTTTTCTGTCTTCGATTCCCATGATGTGATCTTAACGGCGTCAAAGTTATGAACAGTGTTCAGTGAAATGCAAGTGGGGGAGAAAAAAATGTTGCGAGGTGTCTAAATCATCGGGAAACAAGGCTATTAGCCCTTCGTCATCAAAGATTTTGACAGGGAATCGGTATAAAATCCGATCGTAAAACAATGATGAGATTGCTTATCTACGACTTCGTTGGAAACTTGACTTGTCTGGCGGGATCAGAGATTTTCAAGCAGAGTTAGGTTGATGTTTAGACTTCAACCCATCCCACGACCAAAAAACCAAAGCTAATTTACTCCCGCACCAAAACCCGTCGGCAGCTTTTTCCCTCGGCATTCAAGAAGTAAACGCCCCGTGGCAAGCCTGACAAATCGATCTCGGTGGATTTTTCCTCGGAATATCCTTGAAAAACGAGACTCCCGAGCGCATTCAAAATCGAAAAAGCCCCCGTCCCTTGCACCTGTACGCGTCCTGCAAATGGGTTGGGACTGACGTTCCAGCATTGGTCATCGGCGAAACTTGGCGCGGTTGCCACCGTGCAAACAAAGGTCGTTTGGTTGCTCACCTTGCCCGCCGTCACGTCGGCTTGCAGGCTATCCCCACACAAAAAGGTCAGCGCATTCGCATCGCCCTTGAGATTATAGTTGAAAAACGCAGTCACATAACGTTTGGTCAAGTTGATCTGCACGGCACGCGTCACCGAACCTGCACTGGATACCAAGTCGCAAATCGTCGACCCGTCCGTGAATTTGCAGTGGGCACCGCCGGTGATGCTCACCCATTGTTTGGTGCCGGCAGCGGCATTGTACATCGGCGTTTGATTCGTGTTTTCAGGTGCCGTGTTGTCGGAAGAACCGCTGATCACTTGATAAGGACCGCTGTACGCAGGCAAGGCTGCAATCGCAGACGGATTGGTTTCCGCTGGTGCAAAGCCCGAAACAGCATCAATCTGTGGGTAAACGCCGGGAACCAAACAGGAAGCACCGCCGCCCATGGAATGCCCGCAAACACCCGTCATGGTATCGACATGCTGAAAAAAGTCACTCGCATTGTTCGCCCCTTCAAGCTGGAAATAATTCAAGCAGGCACCCAATTCCTTGGCAAATTCCAAGTGGCTCACGTTGAAGCCATTCTGGACATTCGGGCTGATGACGATATAGCCCCAAGAGGCGAGATGGCTGCAAATTTGCCCGTAATCGAGGTAGTTGAGGTTAAAACCATGGCCCAGTGCAATCACCGGAAAGGTGCCGGCTGCGACGGGCACGCCTGTACCAGAGCCCGTGCCGGGATACCAAACGTGCGTGGCAACCGAAGGCGTCTGCAATCCGTTGTCGGTGAAGGTGATATCACGTTCACCGACGGCAAAACTGCCGGCACTCGATTGTGCGTTTGCGATTCCTGCAAAGGCGAGCAAAAAGGCGAAAATTGTGAAGGAGATTCCTTGACGTGTAAACTTCAGCATTGCGATCAGTTGAATTGATTTATTTTTCTACAACTAGTGAAAATTAGAAAATGTTAATGTTGAAAATCAATGTACTACGGCAAGTCGAGAAATACCTGACCTTCCGCCGCTCTTGACTTCAACGATGTACATTCCTGCTGGCAAGTCTGCTGTCGAGAGGCGATGTGCCGCCACCAAAGGATTTTCAGTCACATTTTCTGTCCATATCTCCGTCCCACTCAACGTGTGGACATGCACCGAATAACCTTCCGCCGATTCGGGTAACTGAAATCCGAGGATGCAATGATCGTCGGCTGGGTTGGGCTGCAATTGCAGGCGGATCTTCTCTGGATGGCCCTGCCGCAATGCAACAATTTCGGAAACCATAAATTCGCCGTTGCGGTCGGTCATGCCGAGGCGGTAAAAGTTCAGTCCCTCGGTGGGGGCATCATGCAAAAAGCCGGTATTCAGCTGCTGAGGATCGGGGTGGAGCCATTGTTGGATCATGCTAAAATGTTCACCGTCAGTGCTATGTTCCAGCCAGAGTTCGGAAAGTTCCGTTGCCGGACGCACTTCCCAATGAAGCTGATTACCGTTGGGACGCGCCTCGCCATGGAATTCGTTGATGGAAACGGGCAAGATTGCTGCGGGACGTACCACGACCGAATCAATCATGTAATAGGCCGCGCCGGTTGCAAAAATGCAGGTTCCTGCACTCGCACCAAAGTTGAAGATGCTGGTATTGGCATCGCTGTAAAAATTGCCGATCGTGATGTAGCGTTCCGTGCCGTTGGAGATGAAGGTGCCTGAAACGGGCGTCCAGTTGACTTTGTCGAGGACTTGTCCCGGTCTTTCGACGGTTGGGACGACCGTGATCGGAGCGTTGCCTGCTTGGGCAATGGCATTCGCAGAGATGTAAAGTCCCAATCGGTTGGTGCCGTACCTGCACAAACTGCCCAATTTTGTGCGATAGGAGGCGCGATACACGGTTCCAGACACGCAAAGGCTGGTCAATTGCGCCTGAATGTACTCTTTGAGCCCGCCGCCAGCGGTATAATACCATAAAAATCCGGCGTAGGCCGTTCCATGAAACGCCGCCGAACTGCCCACGCAGTTGTTGGCCGTGTTGAAGTCCAAACAGCTGACTCCAGCAGTTGTGCAGGGGGTAAACAAATCGGGCGTGATAATCGATCCGGGAGGCCGATTCCAACTTGCCACAAATCCATTCGAGATGGCGCTGTTGCCTCCCGGGCATCCCGTGTAGGTTTCAAACGATGGGTTAGGCACAAGATTCTGCGCAAATCCGGCAGCATTGAGCAATACAAACAGTAAAACCAGTGTGTGAATGCGAGACATGACCCAAGTACCAAGTGAACTCAATGATAACGAATTATGGTTGGAATTCAAAGGATGATTCGGTGGAATTCATCGTCAGATCCACCTTTAAGACGCGCTATTTTCCCGAAGGTCAAAAAAATCTTATTCGGCCATTAAACCCTTTCCGATCTTGCTTGTCAAAGCTCAAAATCGCGTTACCCTCCATGGATTCAGCCAAGAAACTCGGCGAACCAGAAATCATCGCACTGATGCAGAACCCCGTTCGAAAAGAACAGGGCTTGGCGGCGTTGATGGAGCTTTTCCAGCGACCTTTGTACTGCCATATTCGCAAAATGGTCGGCGATCATGACGACAGTGACGACATTCTCCAAAACACGTTTGTCAAGGCTTGGCGTTTTTTTGACGGGTTTCGGGCCGAATCTTCACTTAAAACCTGGCTCTTCCGGATTGCGACAAATGAATGCCTCACGCTACTGGAAAAGCGGAAAAAGCGGAACCTCAGCGACCTTCGAGACATCGAAAACAATCTCGGGCATAGTGAACAAGTAACTTCAACGATGACAGGAGAAGACATTCAGCAAAGGCTCGAAGCAGCTGTGGCCTCCTTGCCTGACAAACAAAAGCAGGTATTTGTGATGAAATACTACGACGAAATGAAATACTCCGAGATGGTCGAAATTTTGGGCGGAACCGAAGGTTCGCTCAAGGCGAGCTTCCACCATGCGGTCAAAAAAATTGAAAATTATCTTCAGGCCGGTTAAACCATTTCCCAAATCAACGATCAAAGTACTGTTATGCGACACGAAGATTTACACGAAGAAGATTGGAAGGACGAAGCCCCGCTGCTCGCCTCGCTCGGCAAAGACGCCGGGCCGGATGTGCCCGAGGGATATTTCGAAGGCCTGCCGGAAAGCGTTTTGAGTCGCATTCGCAGCCTTCCAAAAGAGGAGGCCACGGAAACTCCGGTTATTCAAATGAATGCAGGTGGCCAAGTTTCCGAAGCACGGCCGATGCGCACGGTAGCGTTCCGACGTACCATGTTTTGGAGTGTAGCAGCTGGAATCGCGCTTTTGGCGACTTTCGGCACATATTTCCTGCTGAAAACGGAGGAAAACACTGAAACCACCTATGCCGAAGAAGCCATCCGGCAGGAGACCATGGTACAATTGGCTTCCTTGGATTCCAGGGAAATCACGCCTTACCTCGACGTCACGGATGTGAGTGATGAGCAACTTTTTGCGGCATTGGGCAGCGAAGCGGAAGGGGCATTCGAAGGAGAAGACCACGAAGTGCAGCAAGATGAAGCCGCTGAATACCTTGAGGATGTGAACCTCGACGAAATTGATTGGCAGGAATTGGACCTAGACTTGGAAGATTTGCAATAAAATGCTGTTGAAGAAAGAATTACAAAGAGGAAAGATTATGAAACGGATGATGATTTTGATGGGCTTGCTTTTGACCTTGCTTACGCAGCCGCTGATGGCGCAACCGCCTGCTGCCGGCGGGGATTTGGAGGCCATTCGGGTGGGATATATCACCAAGAAGCTGAGCTTGACGACGGACGAGGCCAAGGTCTTTTGGCCGGTTTACGATGCCTACCGCGACGAAATGAAACTTGTGCGCGACGATCAGCGCGACAATGTGCAATCGGCAAAGGAAAACTTTGACACGATGACCGATCAAGAGGTCGAGACCGCGGTCAACAAGATGCTCGACAACCGCCGCAAGGAGCTGGACATCACCCTCAAGTACCACGAGCAGTTCAAGAAAGTGATCAACATCCGCAAGGTGGCCAAGCTCTACAAAGCCGAACGTGAGTTCACGCAGTTGCTGCTCGCGCGCTTGCAAGAGCGACGTGAAGGTGGCGCACCCGGTGGTCCGGGCGGCCCGGGCGGCCCAGGAGGCGGTGGACCCGGCGGCGGACGCAGGTTTCAGCGATAATTCGAAATGCTGTTCAGAAATCATGGCCGCTCCTTTTCGGGGCGGCTTTTTTTCTTCTGAAAGAGTTTTTTCTATTAGCTGCAAGAGTTGACAAAGGTTCTCAAATCCCTTGACATTGATTATATTTGAAAAAAGGCCACCAATGGATTACCGTAAATACATCGTTAGAAATCCAGAAGTTATGATGGGGAAGCCCACCATTAAGGGTTCCCGAATAACAGTAGAATTGATTTTGCGAAAACTCGCAGGAGGTTATTCCGTCGATGATTTGCTGAAAAGTTATCCCCACCTGGAAAGGGAACAGATTGCAGCTGTTTTTGCTTACACTGCAGATATGGTTGCAAATGAGGAGGTACGCGAAGCATCATGATCATTTTCGACGAAAATGTCGAGGACTATTGGATCAAGTTGCTTTCGGCGAAAGGCTATCAGAATATTTCCATTCGAAAAGAATTTCGCGGAATTTCTGACCTTGAAGTCGTGGAAATCGTTCGCGAACATGGAGGACTTTTGATTACTGAGGATAAAGATTTTGGGGAATTGATATTTTCACATCATATCGAAAAGGTTGCTGTGTTATTTATTCGCTACGACCAACCGCTATATTCCCAGATTGAAGGCGCTGTTCTTCAGGCTATTGAGGACTATTTCAGGGACCCGCATTTACAATTCATTACAGTTTCTAAGTTGAAAGTAAGAACAAGGCGGCTTTGATTACCTTCCTTCGGTCCTTCCAACTGACCTATTCCTCCAAAAACTCCACCTCCACACGCCGATTCAACGCTTTGCCTTCGTCCGTTTCATTGGTGCTGCAAGGCCGGGATTCCCCTATGCCAAATGAGGTGATACGCTTAGCATCAATCGTCTGACTGATCAAATAGTCCATCACGGCACGGGCACGGCTCTCCGAAAGCTTCAAGTTGTAGCCATCTTCGCCGTCGCTGTCGGTATGCCCGGACAATCGAATCTTCAAATCCGGATGGCTTTTCAGAAAGTCGGCCAAGCTATCCAGCAAGGGCAAGGATTTTGGCAGTAGCCGCGATTTGTCAAATTCGAATTGGAGGTTGCGCAACACAAGCGTATCGCCAGCCTTGAATTCTTGGAAGCCAGTGGTGACGTGGGAGTCTGCCGGTTCAGTCATTGTCGTCGGAATCGGCTCTGGTTGTGACCCAGGGCAGGAGCATGTAGGGTCGCCGACTCCATGTAATCCGACATCGTCGATGTAGTAATAGCAGCAATCCTTGAATTGGATCCCCTTTTTCGGACCATTTTCCAGTCGGTGCATATGCGAATCGGCATTTCCCCGGTAGTTCCCGATCATGATCGTTTGTTCGTCGCCTTTGGCGATGAAGGTGCCGTGCAAAAAGACCCATTCGTTCCAATTGTCAAGGATTTTGCCATTGCTGAGCGTGATCAACTCGGTGGTATCCACGCCGACTTGGCAATTGTTCATCCCCTGATCGTCGCGGGTGATTTGGAGTTGCAGTTCATCGAGTGCGTGGTCACTGACTTCCGCGAGGGAAACCCAGATGCTCAAACAATACTTTTTCCCAGCGATCAAGGGCGTTTTTAGGCGCGTAGCCACAAATTCGCGGTAGTTTTGCCGCTCCTGAAGCATTGCCCAGATGCCGCCATATCCGTTGCCATTGTGGGGCATTTGTTCTCCTAATTCATTTTTAGGAACGGCTGCTGTACCGGTTCCGCAGACATGGTAAAAGTCCGGCGAATTTTGTTTGATGCGCCAGGCGCGTGCATTTTGCAAGTCTTCCCGTTGTTTTGGGCAGGCGAAAAGTTGCTCAAAACCCGAATTGGGCACGAGGTTGTTGGGATCCTCGTCTTCTGCGACAAACAATTCGCTTTCACAACCTGACTTGCTCGTGCTTTCATACAATTCGAAGGCATCCAAGTAGGTGTAGGCGCGGTAATCGATTGCGGCAAAATGGCCGACTACCAAGGTTTTTCGCCTCCTTTTTGCCGTATAGGTTTTGGTAAACATTGCCCATCCGATGGATTCAGGGCCCATTTTCCAGTTGGCATTCAATTGTGTGGCGACCGGAATGTCCAAAAGATCCCAATTTGGAATGGTCAACGAAGTATCCAAAAAGCAAGCCCGCAAGGCCATCCGACCGTCACTACTTGGACTCGGCGCCGCTGCGCGGAATCGCAAACAATAGGCGCGACCCGCCACAAGCGGTTCTGCCAGATTGATCTGCAAAAATTCCTTTTCCTGATTTCCGCAAAGAATGCCCGCATAACCTGCGCCTTCAAACGCGTCGCGTGTGCCAAAAAAGTTGTTGGGAACACCGACCGTTTCGAAGTTTTTGACGAAGCATTTGTTGAAATAGTCGGGCGTGCCCGTATTGGGGCTGCTCCAAAATGCGACGCGATCCAATTGCCCCAGAGCCTTGGGACATTTTTTCATGTCCTCAAATCCGCCGTTGGGAATGAGGTTTTGGGCATAAGCAATGCCAAAATGGATCAAGCAGATCAGGAGCAAGCAACGTTTCATGGCGCGGCATTCGGGATTGGATCAAAGAATGCCTTGGCGTAACAGCACACGATTCAGAGCGCAAACTTTGTCGAATGCTCAAGGAAAGCTGCTGAGATGGAGCTTATTTCATCCCCATTACCACAAGAAAGCGCAATAAGTTGTTCTCTTGCTCCGCCGTAATCGTGTTGCCGGTTTTCCGTTTGGCCTTCACGCACATTTCTGGAACGATATGTTTCCATGCCTCTTCTGACCGAGATTTGGGCTTGGGAGCTTTGTGGCATGCGCCGCAGTTGAGATCATAGACGGCTTTGCCTTCGGTGAGTTGTGCCAGCGTGACATCGGCAAACTTAGCCGTTCCACGGTCGGCATCTGCCTGAATCGGCGCAGCAATTTTTGTCGTTCCGCAAGCGACGGCAAACAAAAGGGTAGAGATGAAGAAGTACTTTTTCATTGGGGAATGATTTTCGCAATGATAGCAATTTTCGGGGATTGAAGGTGGCTTTATCGGTCGATGTGTCAGTGATCCAACGCTCGTTTTTTGATCATTCCACCGCGCGTATCCCGTACCGAGCTCATTACAACAAATGCTTCAGCGTCAATGCGTTGAATTTCGGACTTGAGCTTATTCAATTCCAGCCTTGTGATGACCGTGTAAAGAATGTCAACTTCGGATGTTTCGCCGCGCCTGCCATATCCCCCCTTGCCTTTGTACACGGTCACCCCACGCCCCATCTCGTTGGTGATCATGAGCCTGATTTCGTGGCTACGAATCGAAATAATGGTCACCCCGGTATATTCATCGATGCCATCGACGATATAGTCCAAAGTTTTGGAGGCAATCAGGTAGGTGATCAAGGCATACATTGCCGTTTCAAGGTTCAGAAGATAAGCTGCCACACTAAAAATAGCGACATTCAAGCCAATGATGATGTCGCCAATCGTTGTGCCCAACTTGCGGCTGAGGTAGATCGCTAAAACCTCCGTGCCGTCCAGTACGGCACCTCCTCTCACTGAAAAGCCAATGCCTGCTCCCAAGAAAAAACCTCCAAAGATGGCCACCAGAGACTGTCATGGGTGATTACCGGGAAATGTATTGTTGAAAACACCTATCGCCAACGCGGAAATGGAAACGGCTGATTTGAGAGCGAATTGCCGGTCAACCACCTTGAACGCCATGATCACAAAAGGGATGTTGATGATCACGATCAGAATTCCCAGCGACCATCCTGTCAGTTCAGAGGTCAAGAGGGAAATTCCCGTTGCGCCACCATCAATGAATTTGTTGGGCAGCAGAAATCCTTCCAATCCCAACGCTGCCAATCCGACCCCAATGGAGATGAGGATGAAGTCTTTCAGCCATTTTTTAGCCAAACGCTTAAATTCTTTGAGCGCTTTTTGAAACTCGGCAGGAGAAAGCACCTCATCTTTCTTCCGGTTTTCCCCTTCGCCTTCTCACGACGGATGGAATTGACGATGATTTGCGTAAAAATGGGACCCATGAATTCTTGCGTTTGACGGTGACAATTCTGCACGATTGGCAGATCGCCCGATGCGGTGATTAGCCTAAAATACCATTAGAATACGGATACTGTGGTCGATTAGCTGTAGCAACACTGAATTTTAATGCAATTCTAACCCATTGACCAAGGCTAGCACCGCATCCGCACAACCCCATGAAACGGTGTATCCAGCGCCTCCGTGGCCGTAATTGTGAACAAATTCGCCGTCCCACTCGAGGCGGATCGTTGCTCGGTTCGGCCGTAATCCGACGACCTTGTCCAAAATTTCCACCTTACCAAGATCGGGAACCAACCTTCGGCAACGGTCGATGATGCGATTCCCCAAATCCTCATCCCATTCCAACGAAGATTCTCCAGCCACCGCCGTGCCACCCAAGACGATGTCATGGGTGCGCGGAAAGATGTAAGTGGCCTCAAATAATTCAGCTCCGTCCATTGAATCTGCAGAAACGAATGGAATGTTGGCCTGCCGGGCAATTTTTACCAATTGTCCCCGAATCGGATAAAGCGTTGGGTCATTTGCCAATTCCTTGGCTCCCAGGCCAGTGCAATTGATGACGATGGGTGATTCTAAACGCAAATCCGCTAGATTTTGAATCTCTCGAGCTGAATTTCCCACCGCCTTGGCGGAACGTTTCCAGTAAATAGGGCAAGTAGATCGGCGTTTCAATCATGGGAACGTCCATCACAAAGCCCATGGGCTGTCCATCGGTCAATCCGGCAGCAGTGGCATTGCGCCATCTTCCTTCCGGAATTGCGTCGAGCCCCAAGCCGACTCCTAGACTGCACAAACTCCGTGAATTGGACCATCTTTACGCCCGTTTCCCGGATTCTCTGACAAGGTTTCCAAAACCCTGTAAGTCGCTCGACTCCAGCGGTTCACCGCTTCCAACGGCCCTGTTTTGTAGGGAAACCAGATCGCAGCGGCGACCGCGGATGTGGTATCGGCGGGCATTTCCCGCGTATGCATGCGCACACGATAGCCCGCGCGTTGCAACACGATCGCAGTCGTGAGGCCAGAAACGCCACAGCCGACGATGATCACAGTTGGAAGATTGGGCCGCTTGGGTGTTACCATGCGGTTGTGTTATCGATCGATTCTACAAGGCTGATTTTCATAGTGTTCCTTGAAAAAACTCCTTCAGGCGCTTGGCTTGCCATAGGACAAGGGCGGCATCATCCTTGTGATAAAGCTGATATTCCGCCTCTTCCTCGTTGACTTTCTCAGTGTATTCAACGAGTTTGTCACCTTTGAAGTAGAATCGGTTTTCACAGGTTTTTTCATTGTTCCCGCTGAATTCCTTGAAATAATAAAACAGCAAGTTGCCTTCGGAATCGAACAAGTATTCTTCAATTTGCTCATTCGCGCTGCGCGTGCTCCCGATGTTGAGCTTTCTCAGAACATAAGTCGGGCCGTTTTCGCCCTCAATGCTGCCGCGTTCAAACCAAAAGTCCCTGACGGCTCCATAGTTGCCGACTGCTGCCCATGGACTGTTTTTCTTGTTGACGGTCAGGCTGTTGAGATAGAGCCGGCATTCTTCGGGTTCTTCCGCATTTTGGCATTCGAGAATTTTGTCCCCGACCTCTTTGTACACCGCACGGATATGGTTGACCTCGACATTGTTTTGTGCCGTCAGTCGATTCCCATTTGCCGAAAAAAGCAATAGGAGCGGGGAAAGGATCAAAATCGGGAGAACACGAAGGCCATTTTTCATTGATTCGGGTTTAAAGTTCCTTTTCCCCATAAAAGCTTTCCTGATTCTGTATCGAGGCATGCCATGCGTAATTGGGAGACAAAAAACGAGGTAATTTTTGGATACACCAGCCCATTCATAATCAAACCTCGGGGTTTCCTTTGGAATAAACCTCTTCGAATGCGCCAGCCTGATCGGCTTTGGAAGAATTGTGGTAGAATTTTGGCAAATGTGTTGTCCAAACAATCCTCCAGCCGTTGTTGGGGTCCAAATTTACACGGCTGATGAGGGTATGCGCGGTATCTGCGACAAGGTTGGCATGATGCACGTAGACCGATTTGTCATCTGTACTGAGCAGGAAACTTCCCGAAAAGTGGCTTGATGACCTTTTGGCATTTTCGAAGTCTCGTTGGGCATATTCGGCATCGCGTTTCAGATTAGTGGCATGGTCGTGGATGGCTCGTTGTTCCCAGCTCCATTTGATGTAATCAACTTCTTGCGTGGCTTCCGGATGCGCTGCCGAATAGATTTTGAGGCTGTCTTCCAAGGACTTCCAGCGATTTTCCATCGAATCCAACTTGATGATTTTGCGTTCGGCCGCCTTTTTCTGATCAAAATCCAAGAAAAACTTCCCAAACAGAAAGCTGATCTCCGCGCCGGATTTATTACCGAGATAGGAGATTTCCGCACGTGGATCACCATCAAGGTTCACACTCTTTCATTGGAAAACTGTCCGGAGCCACTCAATGGGTCATTGTCCCAATCTGCGTCAGGCATTTCTGCATCGGTTTTCTGTAGGACAAAAGTCTCTGGATCCATCTGGTATTTGAAACCGGCTTCGTCGGTAAGCACAATCCGCTGCGATTCATAATCCACTCCAAAATATTGGTCGATCAACGGCCAATCAGGTCTCTCCGGTTTGAAGGCATTCAAGCCGGGCATCTGCGAAAACTCGGTCCAAGTTTTGATCGGCGCGAGCGTTTTCGGGTTGCGGCAATGCAATCCGAGTTCCGGGGTTGATGCTGAACATCCAAACTTTTCCGGGACTGATGCCCAGCACGGCATTGGCTTCCTCAATCATTTCTCCGAGCGGCACACGGCCCCTTGCTCGCCAGTTTTGAGGTCGTAGCTGCTCAATCGATATTCGGTATAGCCGCTGATATGGGTCACACCATTTTCTGTGGATTTAGAATTAGCCTGAAAGATTGCTTCCTTTGCTGATGACAAAATCGCCCTCCGGCCCAGAATAAATGACGTTGACCACGATGTCGTCTGCACGGTCAGTCTCGAGGTCTTTGTGATAGCAGCCGAAATACCAAAGACGATCAATAAGAATGCAATGCCCCAAACCGACGATACCTTGGAGCAATTTCTTCGAAAAATGCGGACTTTTTGAACTTCCATAGCTGGGTCTTTTCGCGAATTTAGTTTGAAAATTTTAAGGATTCACAACGTTGCAGCATATTGCAATCGCCCTCTCGTTTATGTATATTTGCTTAAACACCACCCCATGAGCAAGTTTCACGCAGTTATTGGCAACCCTCGCTTGGAGCAACACTTCATCCACTTTGTGGGCTTCAAACATATGCACCGCCACACAAAAATGTACATTGACCCGACTTCGCAGTACGAACCGGAGCTTCAGGGAATGTACTACGAATCCATGCGGGATGGCGCTTTTGAGGATTTGAAACTTGCTTTGAAAAAGGAAGTCGATCTCAAACCCAAAGACAGCGAATTCAAAAAGATCATTGATGCTGCGATTGAGGACGTTGTCGCAAGGCTGGGAATGGAGCTCATCATTCGGAAAACCAAGGAATTTCTCTGGCAAATGGAAGGCCGTGATCCGGTCGATGTTCCGCCTGCAGTTGCATATTTTCAAAATCTGATGTCGCGCGTTGTCCAACCTGCGACCGCACGCGCTTGATTCTCGGCAAGAGAGGATCTTCCGAAGGATATTTTTGAGACCTATCACGCGATTGGACTCGGAATGGAGGTGTTTTTGGCTCTGCACAAAGTGCAAGCGGATCACAAAATGAGTAATACAGCGCAAATTCGTCCGCACTAAACGCTGGATGGTTTGATCCTCCTAAACGAAAAAACCGCACTACGCCGAGGCATAGTGCGGTTTTCATTACCCCCAATTACTCTCGCTTGCGGATTCCGAGGAATCACTTTGGGCTTCCTCGACCGCTGGAGCATCGACCTGCGGAGCCGCAGGTGTTTCCTCAACCGCAGCCTTGGATTCCACGACAGGAGCAGCCTTGGCTGTTTCCTGCGCAGACCTGGCATGTCCTTGAGCTTCTTCTTCAGTTTTTTCGATTTCTGCCTTTTCGGAATCGATCTGCGCCTGAATTTGATTGCGAAGGCCATCACCGCTTTTCCCTTTTTGAGATAAATAGGATATTGGTCTCGTAGGCTTCGACTTTTTTCCTGGATGATTTGGATTTTCATCCGCATTTTCCGCATTTCATCTTCAGCGGGGTTGCTTGCAACCTGATCGCGACGGTCATTGCCACCCCGACGATCACCACCGCCGCCCTGACGGTCACCACCACCACGGCGTTCGCCGCCGCCTTGACGATCACCACCTCCGCGACGTTCGCCGCCGCCACCACCACCACGGCGCTCACCGCCACCGCCGCCATAACCGCCACCATAAACCGCCGCCGCCACGTGAGCGGGTCTTGTCATAAGTACTGTGTGATGGCATCACGATAGGCACCGTTGATTTTATCCTTCTGCTTGAAGGGCACGTGTCCCGTTTCTTTCCATTTTGCCGCAATCGCCTCAAATTCAGCGCTGTGATCGCCTGGATTGTCGAGTGCCGCAATGGCTTCGACTTGGGAGATCAAGTCAGTTTGATGGCCATGTTGTCCTCAAACTCGCTTTGCTCCACTTACAGCAGCCGTTTTACGGTCAAAGAAGTGTCGCAGGCTGTGCGAAAGCGCTTCCAAAGTTTGTTGAATAGCGTTCGTGTACCGGACCAATGGATTTCATTCCTCTTGGAGTTGCTTGAGAATCTCCGTGGTATCCTTGAGGTGCTCATTGTTCATGACCGCTTCGGCCTTTTCACAAATCGCAGTTTTCTTGATCAGGTTTTCACCGCGTTCCTCGTCAAATACCTTGAAGAATTCGCTTTTTGCGTTGGAAGAAGTGGTCACACTCGGCGCGGTATTCCGTCCAGACTTTGTTGGTCTCATTGGGCCCGGGCCGATGGTTTTCCATTCGTTTTGCAACGCAAGCACCTCGTTGGTGACATCGGTCCAATCCTTGGGGCGCTTGCCATCAAAGTCGTGATGGACTTTGATTTTCGCCAGAATGGCCTTTTTCTTGATCTCGTTTTCGACGCGCTGCTGATCCTGAAGCTCATAATAGCCGGAACGCAGTTCATAAAAACGATCCAAGCATCGCGGAAGGCTGCATTCAGCGTTTCAACATCTTCACGTGGCACGTGACCGATGGTGCGCCAGTATTCCTGGCTGTCGACGCGCTCGCTGCGCTTGTTCCAGTCTTCGCGCGTGATTTGCTCCTCCGTCGGAATCAAAACATCAACTTCGTCGACGACCTCTTTTTCCTCGTGATTGTATTTTGCGGTCCAGTTCCAGAAGTTCCTGATACTGACTACGCAATTTGTAGAAAATGTCGAGGTAGTGGCGATAGGTTTCGTTGAAGGACTGCAAGTCTTTTTGCAGCACCCAACCCACTTCGCGCCATTGGTTTTGAATATCGCGGACTTCTTGGATTTTGGTGACCTGTTCTTCGGTCACGATCGCCTTGAGGCGCTCCAAGAGTTCTTTCTTCTTGTTGGTTGTGTCTTCCTTTTCTTTTTCGCGCTCCGCATAGTAGGCCATACGCTTCTTGTTGAAGCGTGCCATAGCGGTGTTGAAGCGGCTCAGGAGTGCATGTTCGACGGTTTCAGGGTCGATCTTGGACTCAAAAGCTCTTCTTGATGTTCGCGATTTTGGGAAACGAATTCGGCAACCTCTCCGCGTGTGGCGATGCTTTCCATCAGCAGCGTCAGCTCCTGCGGATTGGCTTTCTGACAACACTGTCCAAGTTTTCCTCGTCACCAAGGATTTCTTGCAACAACGAACTCGCGCAGATTCGCCACGGTCTTCCGGTGAATTCAATATGCGAGAAGTCATCTTCCTCGACTTCGGGGTTCCGTCGCCACCTTCGTCAGTCAATTCGACATGCGCTACAGCAACTTTTCCTCGGGTTCCACGATCGGATCCGGCTCGGGTGCCTCCTCAGGCACTTCGGGTTCCACAGCGGAGTTTCAGGTTCAGGTGCTCCACAGGAACTTCGGGTTCCGCGGGCGGCAAAATGATTTCTGGTTCGGGCTCAGCAATCGGCATTTCTGGCGAAACGTCGGGCGATGCGTCGAGATTCACGGACTCTTTTCAGGGTCTGAGGGGGAGAGGTGCGGAAATTCCGTTTCAGGTACCATCAAAATCAGATAGCGTTTCTACAAAAACTAGTTGAACATGCACTAGATTCGACTTCAAATTTAACGGGTTGTGGCGATTTTCACAGCCAATCTTCTGAAATCTCTCCCAATGCAGTGGAAGATATCACTTGGTCCAAGCCTCGACCGCCTCTTTTGCGAGGCTGGCTATTCCAAGTTTGTTTTTCTTGTTGAATCCACAAATCATTGTGGAGCTTTGTTGGTGTTGGCGGACTTGAGGTCGGCAAGGCTGTTAATCCCGAGCTTGCGCAAGGGCTCCATCCATTCGACCGGCACGCCGGCGGAGGCAAATTCCTCGTTCGTGATCGCCTTGGCCTTCTTTTCCGGCTTCATTTGCGGGAAGAAAAGGACATCTTGAATCGAAGGCGAATTGGTCATGATCATCGCCAAACGGTCGATACCCACACCCAATCCTGCGGTAGGCGGCATTCCAAACTCCAGCGAACGCAGGAAGTCTTCGTCAGCACCATGGCTTCGTCGTCGCCGCGTTTGCCCAGCTCGAGTTGCTCCTCAAAGCGCTCCCGTTGATCGATCGGATCGTTCAGCTCGGAGAATGAATTGAGCATTTCCTTGCCGTTGCAGATGGCTTCAAGCGCCTCGACCAATCCGGGCTTGGAACGGTGCTTTTCGCCAATGGGCTCATTTCCAGCGGATAATCCGTGATGAAGGTCGGCTGGATGAGCTTGGGCTCGCAGGTCGCACCAAAGATTTCATCGATCAGCTTGGCTTTGCCCATGCTGTCGTCGGTCTCCACGCCGAGCTGCTTGCAGGCCAACAGCAATGCAGCTTCGTCCATCTCGGAAAGGTCGATGCCGGTGAAATGCTGGATCGCCTCAAACATGGTGTAGCGCCCAAGGCCGCGCAAAGTTGATGTCGTGGTCGCCCACGCGCACAATTGTGCCACCCGTCACGTCAAAGCGACCTTTTCGATCATTTCCTCGACGAGGTCCATCATCCAATAATAGTCCTTGTAGGCCGCATAGAGTTCGATTTGGGTGAACTCCGGATTGTGGAAGCGGGACTGCCCTCGTTGCGGAAGTCTTTGGAAAATTCGTAGACGCCATCAAAGCCGCCGACGATCAAGCGCTTGAGATACAGCTCGTTGGCGATGCGCAGGTACAGCGTCATGTCGAGCGTGTTGTGGTGGGTCTTGAAAGGACGCGCAGCAGCACCGCCATACAACGGCTGCAAAATCGGCGTTTCGACCTCCAGATAACCCTTCGCATTCAGGAATTCCCGCATGCTCTGCACCAGTTTGGTGCGCTTGACAAACGTTTCGCGCACCTCGGGTGCACGATCATATCCAGATACCGCTGACGGTAGCGTTGCTCGAGTTCGGTAAAGCTGTCGTAAAGTTTGCCATCCTCAGCCTCCTTGCGGAAGATGATCGGGCGCAATGTCTTGGTGAGAATGCGGAAACTGTGAACGTGGATGGAAATTTCACCGGTTTGGGTGGTGAACACGTAGCCTTCGACGCCAATGATATCTCCCAGGGAAATGAGGCGCTTGAACACCTCATTGTACATCATCTTATCCTCGCCAGGGCAGATTTCGTCGCGGTTGACATAAACCTGAATCTGTCCAGTAGAGTCTTGAAGCACCGCAAAGATGCCTTTCCCATCACCCGTTTGGTGACAACGCGGCCTGCCAAACTGACTTTGGCAAGCGGCAGCATTTTCAGGTGTGAAATCGCGCAAAATTCCCTCCGCCGTCGCATTCACTTCATAGCCTTCTGCGGGAAAGGGTTCGATACCCAGGGCCCTTTAACTCCTCAACCTCCTTGCGGCGCTGAAGCTCCTGGTCGTTCAACTGATGTTCCATTGACAAAAAACAAATTTTGGCGCAATTTACAGACAATAATTGGTTTCGGGGAAGGAAATGCCAATTTATCGGCGCGGCTTGAATGTGATTCCAACTGCCTCAGGATCGGGTCATCCGTGCAACTTTGTCAGGGAGGCAAGCTTTTTGTGCAAATTCAATAGATTTGTGTCCGATTTCCGGGGGAAGAGGCTGGAATCGCACTTAAGAACGCCATAACTGAAAAATGAAATTGAGAATACTATTGCTCTTGGAGCCTTTTTATGCTTGCTTTTGCCGAACCTTCAAGCCCAGAAAGATACACTTGGTGCCTATTGCAATGTTTTATGTGACTTCTGATAAGCCAGACATTTTGCCGTTTTCAGATCAATGTTTTTTGGCTGATCAATATTCCGTGAAGGATCCAACGAATTTCAAGGCTTTGGGACCCGTCGAAGGTTCGATATCCTTGTTTACGCAGTATGGATGGAGCATGCATTTTTACTTGCCAAATCCAAAGAAAACGAACGTTTGGTGGTGAGCGCTCCTGTCAATTTGCTTGGGAAAGACCTGCAAATGAAAACCGGGAACTTTTTTCATCACCCTTTCTGACAACCGCGGCGCGGGACGCTTGGATGAGCCTGCGGACAATGTCGATTTTGCTACGGTTAGCGGGAATGCAAAAGTGTTGGAATACGTTCCACAAACCGGGAAGATGCCTTATGCCCAATACAAGCTGCAAATGGACCTCCAATTCCGAAAAGTGGATCGGAGCGAAGACGTCGCAAAATTGGTGGGTGAAACGATTCGCCTACGAATGGTGGTGATCATCGATCCAAAACTGGACTGACCGAGGTGCTATTTCCCGCTGGCAGGCGGCGAAATGTAGGTGTCGCGGTAGGCACGCATTTTTTCCAAGGCTAGCTGAAAATCCTCAGGCAATTCGCTGTCAAAAAACACCTTTTTGCGTGTCTGCGGATGCACAAATCCGAGCGTACGCGCATGCAATGCCTGACGCGGCAAAATTTCCATCACGTTGGTGATGAAGGCGTTCCATTTCGGCGTGTGCGGATTGGCGAGGACTTCGTGGCCCCCGTAAAACCAGTCAGAGAACAGCGTATGGCCAATATGCTTCATGTGCACCCTGATTTGGTGGGTGCGGCCTGTTTCCAGCTTGCATTGCACCAAGGTGGCAAATCCAAACCGTTCCAATACCTTATAATGCGTGATCGCACGTTTGCCGAGTGAGCCATCGGTGTAGACCGTGAATTTCTTGCGGTCACCCTTGCTCCGGCCGACGTGACCGAACGATTGTCCCTTCGTCCTGTTTTCACATCGCCCCAAACGATCGCATTGTAAAGCCGGTCGATCGTGCGTTCGTAGAACTGTCTGGCAATGAATTGATTGGAGAAATCATGCTTGGGAACCACGAGCAATCCGCTGGTATCTTTGTCTATGCGGTGCACAAGTTGCGGGAAAACCATTCCTCACGCGGTGCCTCGAGGCGGTCTTTGTTGAGGTGAAACAGCAAACCATGCAACATGGTCCCCGTCCAATTGCCGACACCGGGGTGCACGACCATGTTGGGCGTTTTGTTCACCATCATAAAATCGTCGTCTTCGTAGGCGATGTCGACAGGAATGTCTTCGGGCCCAAGCTGCGGCGGCGGAGGATGTGGCAACATGATCGTGACCTCATCGCCCGGCTTGACCTTGTAACTTGCCTTGATCACCTTGCCGTTGACGCGGACGCAGCCTGCCAAAGCCGCGTTTTTGATCTGCGTACGGCTTTTGTTCCGCATGAGCGAAAACAACCACTGGTCAAACGCATGATCTTCTGACCCGGATCAGGCGTGAACTTTTTGCATGTACAGACTGTCCTCTTCCGTTCCCTCTTCAGGTCGGCTCTCATCGACATACGCGTCGTCGATGTCCAAATCAAATTCGAGGTCTTGGTCTTCTTCCACTACAGTGCAAAGGCATTTGGGATGGCAAAAGTAGCGAATTTTTGCGTACCCTGCAGGAATTTTGCGGCGACAGCATTCGGGTTTCTCAAATCCCGATCAAACGGTTCAGGCCTGCTTCAACAACCTTTTTGCTTCATGGCGATGAAGATGATCAATCCGCCGCCGATCAGCAGCAACGTGGAAATCAATTCTGCCTGCGTAAAATGCATTCCTGGCAAAAATCATAGACCGAATTCACGCGGATCTTTTCAATGGTGAAGCGTTCCAAGCCGATGAGGATCATGTAGATGCCTGGAGCAATCCCGCATATTTCATCCGCTTGCGAATTCCCCAAAGCAAGGCGAAAATACCTGTGCCCATGAGTGTTTCGTAGAAAGGCGTCGGAAAAACGGGGACAGGAAGGTGGCGGCAATATTCGCCTTTGCAGCCTTCGAGCGGGATGCCGTCCATGGCAACGTTGTGGCGGAAGTCCGTGGCAAACATCCAATCAGGCAGGAAACTCAAAACCCGGGTTTCGGAACAAAGGCGTGTTCGGTGCCATTCAAGATGAAATAGGCTTGATTGGCATCGACGGCTTGCTGGAAAATGTCCATGCTTCCGACGGCGACGCCGCCGCGCGGCAGGCTTTGGTAGGCCGCATTCAGAATGCCCCAGTCCCCATCGCCCGACATTTGACAGCCGATTCGACCGACCGCATACGCCAAAATCAAGCCCGGCACAAAGGCATCCACACAGGTAAGAATGTGAAAACCCTTGCGGTACAGATAGTAAATGATCAATCCGCCTGCACACAGCAATCCGCCAAAAACTCAAGCCATTGAAGCTCAGGAGGTCGCCAATCGGATCGCTCCAGAAACGCTTCCCGGTTCCAGCATCGCAAAGATCTTGGATCCTAAAATGCCTGCCACAAAAGCGATCGTGACCACGGTTCCCAAGTAGAAAGAAGGTCCAGCGTCCACGGTTTCAAACTTGACCTCCAAGTCCTTCTTTCTTGAATTCCATGTATTTCCAGGCCCGCCACCCAGGCGCAACAAGCCAGTGAGCCAGAAGCCCTTTCAACGACATCAATGCGCCTTCGGTATCGTTGTTGAAAAATTCGCGGTCACTGAAGTAAAGGCCGAGTTTGTAGCCTGCGATGCCTAAATCAGCGCATGGATGATCACTTCGCGCATCGTGATCGGCCCCTGGGTCTGCACTTTCCTTGCGCAACTTGTATTGACCAAGCCCTTCACCGTTTCAAGTCGGCGCGCAAAGGGAATGAAGGCCGCAACAAATGCCAATGCCAGAAAAAGCCAAAGGTCTTGGCAGGCAGCACCATGTCGGTGCCAAGCATGTAATTGATGAGGTCGCTGAGCCTTGGAAACATGTCTCGGGGTGTTGATGCAGAAGCTAAAGCGGCAAAGTAACGAAAAACCAAGCAATGGAAACGGAGCTTTACTTTCTTGAATTCGCCTGCTTTTGACGGCAAATCCTCCAAAATTATTTTCCTTGCTTGAAATAATTGATAATTTAGCCCCCTCTTAGGATTGATCCAATACGGAAAACATGAGTATTCTTGTTAATAAAAACTCTCGGATCGTCGTGCAAAGGCTTTACCGGTAAGGAAGGTAGCTTTCACGCGAGCCAGATGATCGAGTATGGTACCAACGTGGTCGGCGGTATCACTCCCGGCAAAGGCGGCGAAAAGCATTTGGACCGTCCGGTGTTCAACACCATGCAGGACGCGGTCGATGCGACCCAAGCCAATGTCTCCATCATCTTTGTTCCTCAAGATTTGCCGCTGACGCGATCATGGAAGCTACAGATGCCGGCGTCGAATTGATCATCACGATCACCGAAGGCATCCCGACACGCGACATGATCTATGTCAAAAAAGTACATCGATGATCGTGGTGTGCGCATGATCGGCCCTAACTGCCCTGGTGTCATCACACCCGGCGAATGCAAAGTCGGCATCATGCCAGGCTTCATTCACCGCCCAGGCACGATCGGTATCATCAGCCGTTCAGGTACATTGACCTACGAGGCAGTGGACCAAGTCACCAAGCAAGGCCTCGGTCAAAGCACCTCCGTCGGCATCGGCGGGGGACCCGATCATCGGTTCGCCCCACATCGACATCATCAAGCTGTTCATGGCCGATCCCGATACGGAAGGCATCATCATGATCGGCGAAATCGGTGGCACCAACGAGGAACTTGCTGCCGAATGGATCAAGCACAACGCAACAAAGCCTGTGGTTGGCTTCATCGCCAGCCAAACAGCGCCTCCCGGACGTCGCATGGGCCACGCCGGTGCGATCATCAGCGGTGGCAAAGGCACGGCGAAGGCGAAAATGGAAGCCATGCAAGATGCAGGCATCCACGTCGTCGAGTCACCTGCCAACATCGGCGTGACGATGGCCAATGCCCTCGCAGAATGGAAAAAGAAAGCTGTCGTCTGAGCAGCAAGTTTAGAAGCATAAGAAAACGGCGATCTGGAAACGGGTCGCCGTTTTTTGTTGCGCCTAGGGATATCCTGATTTGGGGGGCAGTTGCTTTGCACGATCAACTTGTATTTTAGTTCCCACAATTCATTATCCCAAATTGCCGCGATCTTGGATTTTCGGAAAACCGTTTCTATCTTGGATTTTTAAAATCGCCCCAAGTTGAAATTTTTGTTGTCACCTTATCGGAGTTATCCGCTTTGGGACAGCTATGTTCAGCCGCAGGCATTGGATAAGGTCTAAATTGATCGAAAGCAGATGGCGGTAACCGACATGTATTGGAATGGTGGCTCAGTTGTCGATGAGCACCTGCTTTGGGGGCAATCCTCACCGACAACGCTTTTGTCGCGAATTGCTGTGACAGATAGTGTAACTGGAGCTGAATGGCTATCGGCGTATCTTGCAGGGGCGGGCGTTGGTACAGGTGCGTCCGTCGTTTTTAAACCGTCTTTTGATGCAGCCTTGGCTGCAGGAACATACACTGGATTCGGTATTTCTGTGAATCAATCAAATGGTGGTGTTTCGACAACTGCCAAGCCCGGCGGTCACGTTCCCAATAATTTTTCCATACAGATCGTTTTGACCGAAGGCGCGAATACATTCAAATTGTATTTCCGTTTTCATCTGCATTCACATGTCACACATGCATGGTTGTCGCCTTCTCCATTTAAGGTGCCAATCGGTTGCAGGGAAATTAAAATGGCTGTTTTTGCTGAATTTGATGATTTGACAATCGCGGATATATCTGACTCATCCAACATTGTTTGGGCAGGATCCACACCAGGCAAAATCGGCGGAGCAGATGGTTATTTTACACTTGCTGCCGGAGATGCAGGGACCACTTTGACCGTGACTGCAACCTTGCCTCCTACATTTCATGGCGTAGGTGCGTCCACCAAAACTGCGACAGGTACTGCGCACCCTTATGTGCTTCCGAGCAAAGCCAAGTTGGTTGCCGGGAGTGCTGGATATGCCCGGCGCAATCAAGTTCCCAATTTTTTGTTTCTGGCGGATGGTTTTCTGGCAGAAGATGAGGGCAAATTTGACAGCATCATTGACACATTTGTGACGAGTCTGCGACAGGAGATGAAGCTTCGGCCCTTCAACCTTCTTGCCAGCCACATGAACTTTTGGAAAGTTTTTGTTCCGTCTTCAAGCCGAGGACTTTCGGTTCGATATGAAGTTAAGAAAGCCACTGGAGCGATGGTGGTTGGTGCTGGCGGATGGATTTGACTTGGTGAATGACAGCCCTGCCGTGGTTGGTGACCTTGTCGGCGGGGCTTGGGTTATGATCAGTTCTTGTTTCATTTTTGGGTTGCCGATCCCATCGCAGGCAATGATGAGCGACGCAGATATTATTACTTTTTTGAAGGCGATTTCTCCAATCCCGGATTCCTTGTTTCCTTCTATTCCTAGCACTTTTATTCCGTTTTGGAAGAGTTATGGTGATCGGATTTCGCCAAGTCTCAAAGACAATTTTTTGGGATTTGCGCACGGTCGTCCACTGCACATCAAAGCCAATGGGGATGCCGATGTATTTGACATGTCGCCAGGAAGAATGGCGCGCGATAAAGGGCTCAATGACTTCTTGCTTACATTGCAATATGAAGATCCAAATCTAGCGCTCAATCCGTTGGGTGCGATTTGGGACTTTACGGAAGGTCCCGGCGGCGTACGCCTTGGAAAGGACTATGACAACGTCGTGGTTTTGCTTTGCTCGGACGGTGGTAGAGCGGTCAATTCGCTCGGAAACTTGGTCTCCAGGGTGACGGAACATAGCCTTCAGCAGTTGACTTTAGATCCCGACACCGTTGCTACCACGGGATTTGCAGGAGGTAGGGCAATGAAGTGGCGGGATTTGCCAGCGGATGTGATTCCGCGAGAGCTGGCGTTCATGTCGGGCAAAACCACGTTGCTTCACGAAATTTGTCATTCATTGGGTCTGGATGATGAATATGGCGAGTCCGGCCAAACTGCTGGGTCGCCATATTTGAATACCAACGACACTGTTGTACCGATGAGTGAGCAGGAACGTCACTTTTCGAATGTACAACTGCGCTCTGATCTGCTAACAGCGGGTGTGCTGGACGCTGAAAGGATCAAGTGGCGTTGGCATCGAATCGAAAAGTCAGGAATTGTAAACGGCGCGATTGCACAGGTGGGAGCCCAGTATTTCATCGTCTTGGGTGCTGGCGAAGGAGCCCAATTCTCTCCCGGAGACAAGGTGTTTTTGCGGCGCAGGGTATTGGGAGAATCTTTGTTCGACGATGTGGACCCGATGAGAATGGCGCTTCCAAGATTTCCTACCGTTACCCGAAGTCCAGTATTGGTCGTCGAAATCAAGAACGACAACGGTGTTGCAGTCCGTGTTGAGAACACCGTGCTTTTGAACGGGCGTGACCTGACAGTCGATTTTCCTTCGGGGTCGGTTTTGTATAAGCCATTACCGATTCGGTCCGTTGATCCGAACGCGGTTGGCGCTCCCTTCCTTGAATTGATCGCTCCCAATGTCATGAGTTTGATGAAAACCACGAAATTGCCGCTTCACGAGGTCGGTGCTGCGGCCTTTGACGATGCTGCCGACCAAAATCCCGACTTGGGAAGCATAAGTCTGCCATTTTGCAACAAAAAGGCAAAGAATGTAGTCGGATTGTATGCTGGCGGAAGACTCTATCACCATGGAATCTACCACCCTGCAGGTCACTGCATGATGCGTGACAACCATCAAATCGCGGAGCTTTGTTCTGTCTGTCAGTACATTATTACGGATTTTATCAACCCTTCGCTACATCCTCAGGTAGATGCTTATATCGAGGAATACTACCCGATGAAGCCAACCACCTAATCCTTCCCGAGTTCCTTAAGTCTCCGTTATCGTCATTTACTGCAGAAATCACCCATGCCCCAAGGAACATTTGAAATCGTTGCAAGAGAGCTGATCGAAGCCCTTAAGCCGCTCGAGAAATATACCTCGAGTCCCGAGGAATTCTCGGCATTTATCTATCGTTTGGGTTGGGGCGTGACAAATGTCCCGCCTGAATACCTTGATTTGGCTGCTGCCGTGGTGCAGCTTGCGGGAGACGTAGAAGACCTTGTCGATGATCCCCAAATCGGAGAGGTGATGACGCTTATTGGCCACGTAAAGGATGTCTATGTTCAGATTCAGGACCTGAGTCAGGCGCCTACAGGCGTTCCTGCCCCAGAAATCGGAGACTTTCTTGCCGAAATTACCGAACGGCTTTTTGAAATGCTTTTGGTCGATTACCTCGCCAACCGTGCATCCAAGGCATTCAATATCTTGCAGCTGTTCAATGTCATCAAGCAGGAGCATATTCCCGCCGATGGCAATCGTCCGTCGTTCATGCGAACCATAATCGATTGGGCAGAAATTCCCAAGATTTTTGCCGAACCCGACAAGCTACCAGAAAAAGTCTTTGGATGGGGGACGGGGGAACTCAAGCTCGACAAATTTGTAAGCCTCCTCGCCGAGCTCGCCCATGCCATTCATGCGCCGGTTTCAATCCGGGAAGTCGCGGAAAACATAGCTGAAGGGTTCAAATTGGAGATTCGAGGCCAAGATACGTGCTGAGAATTCCTATTTTCTCGCTGAATATCGCTGGTACCATGCAGGATATCGGCGTGGAAATCCTGGAATTGCCAGCCGCGCCGGGGAAATTGCCTGGATTTATCATTCAGCCGATTTTGCCTTCGGAAATCGGGGCCGAATTGCGACTTCGTGAAGATATCAAGCTCCTCATTCGCGCATCCAGCAACATCAACCGTTTGTTTGGCATTACGGTCAGACCCGGAGAAATTGATGTAAAGTATCCGATGTCAGGTGCAGATACCTTGCCTGAAGTCGGGTTTGGAATCGGCTTTTCATTTACACCCAGCACACCCGCCATCATCTTCGGCTCACCCAACAGCGTCAGGCTCCAACTCAAGGGTGCCACGGTCAGCCTCGATCTGAGATTCACCGTCGGCGAACCAGAAATCATCCTCAAAGCCGCCCTCGATGAACTCGCGCTCGTCATCGCAGCAAGCGATGGCTTCCTCGCGACCTTACTCGGTAGCGGCGAAAAGAAGCTCGATTTCTCCCTCGGCATCGAATGGAGCAACAAAAACGGCATCAAATTCACGGGCGGCGGCGGTTTTGAGATTGCAACCCATCCACACTTGCAACTCGGTCCCGTCACCATCGAGGATCTGCTCATCCGTTTGCTCGGAAAAGTCTCTCCCGTGCCAGGCATCAGTTTGGAGGTCGGCGCGAATATCAAAGGCGAACTCGGGCCGCTCAAGGCCACCGTCCAAAACATCGGCATTACCCTCACCGCCAGCTTTCAAGGAGGAAATGCTGGGCCATTTGGGTTAAATGTCGGGTTCAAGCCACCTTCAGGCGTGGGCCTCGCAATCGACGCCGGCGGATTCAAAGGCGGCGGCTTCCTGAGCCTCGACTACGAAAAAGGCGAATACATCGGCGCGCTGGAGCTGGAATTTAAGGAGCTCTTTTCCCTCAAAGCAGTCGGCATCATCAATACCAAGATGCCCGACGGTAGCAGCGGATTCTCCCTGTTGATTTTGATCACGGCTGAATTTACGCCTATTCAACTGGGCTTTGGCTTCACTTTGAATGGCGTCGGCGGGCTTTTGGGTCTCAACCGTACGGTCAATGTGGATGTCTTGCGGGCAGGGGTGAAGACCAATGCGATCAAGCACATCCTTTTTCCGGAAAATGTCGTTGCCAATATCAATCAGATCATCAGCGATCTCAAAGCGATCTTCCCGCCCCAAGAGGGGCGCTTTCTGATTGGACCCATGGCCGAAATCGGCTGGGCTTCCTTTATCAAGGTCCAATTGGGCATTATTTTGGAGATTCCAGTGCCACGCTTCATTATTTTGGGCGTGATCAAGGCATTTTTGCCAACGGAGGACGAAGCGCTGCTGAAAATTCAGGTGAATTTCCTCGGTGTGCTGGACTTCGAAAACAAGTATATTTCGTTTGATGCCAGTCTGTATGACTCGCGCCTGCTCGTGTTTACGCTCACAGGAGATATGGCATTCCGACTTTCATGGGGCGACAATTCGGTCTTCATCTTGAGCGTCGGCGGATTCCACCCGGCATTTCAGGAGGCGCCTGCCGATTTGCGCAACATGACCCGCTTGGGAATCAGCCTACTCAGTGGCGAAAATCCCCGCATTACGATTCAGTGCTATTTTGCTGTGACGAGCAATACCGTGCAATTTGGTGCCCGCGCCGAATTGTATGCCGAGGCCTGCGGATTTAACGTCTATGGCTACCTAGGATTTGACGCACTGTTTCAATTCAGTCCATTCTACTTTATCATCACGTTTGATGCCGGATTTGCCTTGCGCAAAGGCTCCTCCGTCATTTGCGGAATCGCCGTACGCGGTTCGCTCTCAGGGCCTACACCTTGGGATGTCAAAGGCGATGCAAGCATTACCATCCTGTTTTTTGAGATTTCAATCGGCTTTCACGTCACATGGGGCGATCCTCCCGGCTCTGCTGACAAGCCCAAAGAAGACCTGATCGAGCGTCTCAAGGCCGAAATCGCAGAAAACAGTAACTGGAAAGCCGAATTGCCTGCCAACAGTTCGATGCATGTCACACTCAAGAAGATCACGTTGACCGAAGACAAGGCTGATCGTTTGATTGTGCATCCCTTTGGCGAGCTGAGTTTTAGTGAACGGTTGGTGCCACTCGGCATCAAAATCGACAAATTCGGTTCCAAGGTGCCCAAAGATGTCGACAAGTTTACCATCAAACCTTCGGGTAGTGATGTGAATGCCGTCACGCTCAAAGAGCAATTTGCGCCCGAGCAATTTTTCTCCATCAGCGACTCGGAAAAGCTCTCTCGTCCGTCGTTTGAGTCCATGGAAAGTGGGTTCAAGATCAAAGGGAATTCAGCGGTTGTCATGCCGATTGGTGTGACCAAAAGCGTGGATTATGAAATCAGCTATTTGCGCAAAAAGAAGTTTTCCATCGTATTCGCCGGGATTTACAAATTGGCAAAAGGACTTTTCCAACGATCAATGCGCGCGTCAGCCGTTTTTCAATCCAGCATGAGTAAGCAGCGCAACAAGGTGAGTGCCATCAATGCGGAGCCGGTCAAGGTGGTGCAGCCAGAATATGCCATCGCCAACATGTCTGATTTGAAATTGCATGGAGTTGATTTGCAAGTAGGTAGCTATGCCGAAGCGAATGCAAAACTCCAAGAACTCGTGGCCCAAGATCCGGCCTTGAAGAAGAAAATTCAAATTGTAGGGACCCACGAACTCAACAGAAACTGAAACTATGAGCATCGAAATCGCAAGGTATCAATTCCATCCATGGTCCCGCAAAGGCATTTCTGCGGGCATTTCGGAGGTCGATGATTTGGGCGCGGGCATTACATTGAACAAAGAACGGGCCGAGGTGCCGGTGCCCTTGATTCTCAATGAAATCGCTCTCAACAAAAATTTCGCGTTGATCGGTCCCGGCGACGTCGTCGGCGTGAAGCGCGACATGATCATTCGGCACGAGCCGCTCAATTGGATTACGGATTTTGAGGCCAACTACTTGGCATTCATCGAGTTTTATGACGAAGATTTTGTCTGGCGCTATACGCCGGCCTCGCCCTCAGGTGACAAATTGCGCCCATGGTTGCAGCTCTTGGTGTTGAAGGAAGACGAATTTGAACGAACAGACCGGAAGATTCCGTTGCCCGTCATCCAAAACATCAACAAAGATGCCTTTCCGCCCGCTTCCGAAACATGGATGTGGGCCCACGTTCATAGCAACGCTGACATTCCTGACAGCGAACTCAACGACTATGAAAAGTTCCTGCTTTCCTTGAACAAGGTTGTGAACGATGATCCCGATCAGGTGTATTGCAGGTTGATGAGCCCGAGAAAGTTGGAGGCCAATACCGCCTACTGTGCTTTTTTGGTGCCTGCATTCGAGACAGGACGTTTGGCAGGGTTGGAACAGCCGACCGAAAACACCGTTGCACAATTGCCCTCTTGGGATTTAAATGGTGCACGTGGAGAAATGCCCGTTTACTTCGAATGGTTTTTCCGGACGGGGCAAAACATGGATTTCGAAGCCTTGGTCAAAGCACTGGAGCCCATTGCCTTGGATCCACGTGTGGGTATTCGCGACATGGACTGCTCGCGCCCCGGTTTTGTGCAACGCGACAATGCGCTCGCTGAGATACCGGGAACCGATCCGCAGATCATCGGTCTTGAAGGAGCGCTCAAATCGCCTTCGACGGTCAGCACCGTGTTTCCGAAGCCGGGGGGTGACAATGGTTTCCAAACCGAACTCCAAAAGATCATCAACTTGCAATTTGAGGTCATTGGGGAGGATACTTCGGGGGATCCAATTATCTCCGTGCCACTCTATGGCGCCAATCATGCCAAACGCAAAAAAGAGAATGTCGTCAAGCTCGACGTGACCTCTGATTGGTGGATTCAGGATCTCAACCGTGATCCCCGCACGCGGGTTCCGGCTGGCTTTGGCACCCTCGTCGTGCAGAAAAATCAAGAAAATTATATGCGCAAGGCTTGGGAAGACGTCGATGCCGTCATCGAAGCCAACAAACAGCTCAAACTCGCGCAGTTCCACATGAATATTGCGCAAAAACATGCGCTGAAGAGTTTCCAGCCGTTGGCTCAAAATGTCTTGCTTGGGATCAGCAAACCACTGATGCCCAAGGTGATGGGGAGTCCGACTACCTTGCATTATCAGTTGGAGGAAAGTTCCTTGCCGGCTGCAATGTATTCATCCGCATTCCGGAGTATGATGCGCCCCAAAGGTCGGTTGGCGCAACGCCTCGGTGGTAGCAAGGCAATAGATTATCCAAAACTTGTTGATGCCGTCAACTCGGGCCGGATTAGTGCCGGAAGTCCTAAAGTTGCGCCCGCTGGCATCCCGACCATCGACCAATTCGCTACGCAAATTGCACCCAAGGCCATTCCAAAATGGTTGGCGTGGTTCATGAAAAATGCGCTTTGGTTCCTCTTGGGATTATTGGTTTTGCTGATCATTCTAGCCCTGATATTCAAGTTATACCCCGTTTTTGCAGGAATCGCGATTTTTGTCCTATTCGGCTTTTTATTGGTCGCTAAACGGAACAAGGATCGAAAGTCGGCCACGACGGCATCGGAGACCCTCGCCGATCCCGAAAAGGCATTGGAAAGTTTTGCCTCCATTCCGCAGCAGCCGAAATTCACTTTGGTGTTGAGCGATGAGGCAAGTACACCTCCCGCAACAGCAACAACTGCTGGCAAAGACAGCGTTGAAGGCGCAAATTACCGTCTTGCCCTAGGGGATTTCTTGAAACGTGTGGCGCCAAAACAGCCCGAAATCAAGCGCGTTCCTTTCAACGTGCTCAATGCTTATCAGAAGATGACCAATGCGATCAATCCGCAGGTGTCATTTCCGCTGTATTTGAAGTCCTTCCTCTTTTTTCCCGCATATTTGGACATTTTTAAGCCTGACAAGTTGTATCCGGCGATGCAGTATCCTGATTTTGAGGAGCCGATGTACAAGAAGTTGTTGGACATTTCAGAGGAATTTTTGCTGCCGAATCTCAAATTGATTCCCAACAATTGCATTTCGCTGCTCAAGACCAATCAGAAATTCATCGAATCCTATATGGTCGGCCTCAACCACGAAATGGGCCGCGAATTGCTTTGGCGTGAATATCCGACGGATCAACGCGGAAGTTATTTTCGACAATTTTGGGATGTCAGCGGCTTGATCAAAACCCCTGAGCCTGGCAAAACCGCGGCTCAAATCGCCGAGGAAAGCAAAGACATTCGGCCCATTCACCTTTGGGACTGGAATGAGAAAATGACCAAGTACTTTGACACCAAGCTCGGTCGCCACAACAACCGCGATGCCGAAGGCGACGCCGAACAGACGGTTTTGGTAATTCGTGGGGACCTGCTTCGCAGATATCCGCGCACGGTCATTTTCGCTCAAAAAGCACTTGCAGGCACGGGTGAGGGCCACCGAGAAATTGACTTGGATTTGACTGCTGATGAATTTGAGACGATGGTGAAATTTCCACTCTACAGGGCAGAAATCAATCCTGACATCAAGCTGTTTGGGTTTGATTTGACGATTGAGCAGTGCAAAGGCACTGCACCAAGTCCTGGTTTCAGCGATACATTCGGATGGTTTTTTGTCATTCAGGAAGTGCCGGGAGAGCCAAGATTTGGCATGGACATCACGTTTGACCAAGGCAGTGATGGCTTGAGTTGGGACGATTTGGCATGGACGCAATTGCCCGAAACCACACGGTTTATTACGAAAACGGCAGTGCCTTCGATCGGATTGCCAGCTCCTGAAAAGGCCAAGTGGGCATCGGACAGCGCCAACATGGCCTCCATTCTGCTTCAAAAGCCTGTCATGGTTGCGGTGCACGCCAAGGAGATGTTGGAGAATCTGAATGACACCCGCATGCCCTTCGGCGGCCTGTTGTCTCCCATTGTTATAGGTGGCGGTATTCCTATCACCCCTCCTGGCAATAACTAATTTTTAGCTTTTTCAGCAATGGCGAAACCAGATTCGCCATAGGAAACTAGAATCAAAATCACTCAGCATCACCAAGATTATGGTTGACAGAGTACAGAAAATCAATTCGATACAAGAGCTGCGCAATGCGCGAAGTCTGGCTGATCAAGCTGCCTACGATGCAGGCTTGCGACTTTTGGCAGCGCAGTCACAGCGACGCAAAACCATCATTGGCGAATCCGGCGCCGCAGCAGACCAAGCCGCCTTGGTTGAAATCAAGGCCAAGATTGCGCATTTGGAGCAAGTTTTGTTGGAATTGGGGCAGCAGATTGCGGCCCTCAATGCCGTAACAACAAAGCTGACGGAAGAGCAGAATCTGCGGACATTCCTGCAAAAGCGACTTCAGACCCTGCTGGATCTCATCGTGAGTTTGCAGACCTTGATCGCCACAGAAAAGGCCCGCACCATTCCCAACAAGGAAACGCTCGACGGGCTCAACAATCAATTGGGTGAGGCGCAGTTGCTGCTTGTAGAATTGCAAGGCTCCCTCGCCACGATCAATCAAAAAATCGATCAGTTGCAGGCCGCGCATGCACAGGCAATTGCCTCCAAGCAAGGATTGGAGGCGCAGGCACAGGCCACACGCAATGAAGTCGCCCAATTGGAGCAGGCTTTGCACGGAAGTCAGCAAGTCGCAAGTCAAGGTCCCAACGTTTCTGAGCAGGAAATCAAGGTTTTGCAGTCCCGCTACGATCGCCTCAAAGGCATGCGCGGCAATACCGCCGAGCAACTGCATATCGCCATTCAGGACCTTTATCTCGACCAATACCAAATACCGCACGACTACCTTTGCGGATTTGCATCCACGTCCACTGGTAGAGGATCTGTCTGACAATATTCCCTTTTTGATGCTTCCCTTGCGCATTGAAACGCGGTTCATGGAGGGTGGTAAAGGCAAAGAACTCTGGGTACGTGCTTATCCAGACGATATCGCGGTTCATACGCATGAAAAAACGCTCACGAGTGCCGAAGTGATTCAGGGCCGCATCTACTGGAAAGCGTTGTTTGGGGCGATTAAGGCAGGAGGAGCTGGTGCAGAAGATTCGAAAAAAGCGGCTTGGAAGGTCATGGTTGATCGGTTTGGCGCAGCGCGATGTGCTTGGATTGCCAATGAAACCAAACCGCTCAATTGGACGGAGGATTTTACTGGGAAACCGAATGCCGATGATTTGAAATTCCCGGAAATGGATTTGGACAAGCCCAATTCCTGGAGTCGCGCACCGCGCACACATATGTTGCCCGATAAGCTTGTCGTGATGCTATATGAAGGCACCAAAATGGTCAAGGAAGTCGTCGGCAGGCCGATTCCCGACGAATTGTTCCTCGGACCTGACCCGTTGGAAGCTGATGGCGGATTTGTGACGGAAGACAACAAATTGCTTTACGGTGACAGCTTTAACTGGACATCCAATTTTGAAAAGGCTGTCGCGCAAGGAATGGGTTTTCGGATTCCGATCACGAATCTGCAAGCAACGCAAGGCTTTGACAAGGTGCTTGTGATGGGCCTTTTGCTTTCGGCGGATGAAACGCAAAGCCAAAAGCAGGTCGAGGAATTGATTGACAATCACCATTATGCAGCCAAAGGATTCAGCCTCGTAGGTCAAGGTACGCCGACCAACAATACCGATGAGGCCATGGCTGGCTTTTCATCTGCCGACCCTTTTGCCAGCATCAGCTACTTTGTCGAAACCGGGCAACCCTTGTTTGATCCCGATTTGCTGCGCAATCCCGATTGTGATGGAAAGCTGCTTGCTGATGCCTTGGGAATCGACTATGCACCGCTGCAATACGTTGCAAATGCAGAGAAACGTGATGTCAGGGAAGCCGTGGACATGAATGCCGCTTTGTATGCGGGCACGTTGGGCTACTATTTCAAGGGCATGCTCAACAAAGTAGTGCGGACTGCGACTTTGGACCAATTGCGCGACTTTTTTGTCGAACACGTGACTGGGAGAGGCCCTTTACCTGCCATTCGGGTTGGGGAAACAGCCGTATGGTGTTTTGCTGACGAGCGATTTCAGCCAATGGAGCTTCCCCAGACCACAAAACCAACCCCTTCAACCGCATTTCAGGAAAATTTGTTCCAAATCATCCGCTATTACCATGGCGTTTGGGAAGGTTTGCTACCTAAAGTCAGTTATGTTGGTAAGCCCAATGCCGCCGTTGATGAAGTTTTGATGAATGTCATGGGCCTGCATCCTGGCTCCGTCGAATTTTATCAACGTATTGCCTACAGTACAGATTACCTTCAGAATCTCAGCAACTTTCAATTTGGCGGAAAGTACTACGAGGACATGAAGAAGAGCTTCACCTCAAAGGCCAATCTCCTCAATTTCTTTCAGGATCAGGGCCTTGATGTTGGCAACGTTCCGGGTGGATGGACGATTCCGCAGCTTCTACGGCTTGTATTTCAACATTATCATAGCACCCTCGATGCGGCCAATCTTGTAGAGGCATTCCCGCTTTCAGAAAAGAGAGGTTTGCACCGGATGCATACCACCGGCAATGACCAACGCAATTACATCCAATGGCTAGCCGAAGTCGATTCGGTGGACGACCTCGAAACGCATGGAACAAGGGTGACGCGGCAATCCCATCCGACGTCGTTGCTTTACCTGATGATGCGGCGTTCGTTGTTGCTGCAACTCCATGACACCACCGTTCGTTGGTTTGCCAAAGGTGATATTTCCTTGGAAGACACCCTTTTGCCGCGCAATTTCCACAATGTGCGTGCCGATGGCGACCTCAGCCGCTGGGAAGTGTTGCGCGGCAACGTTGGCATTGCGCAGCCCAACCACGTCCAACAAGCCAAACCAGCTGCCGAATTGCTGTTGACCAATTTTTTGGATCCGGAGGAGTCTCAATTCCTCAGCGAAATGCGTACTGCAATGGGGAAGCTTGCCGGTGTTGACACAGCAAGTCTGGAACGGCTTTTCACGGACCATTTGGATACTTGTACCTACCGACTCGATGCCTGGGAAACAGGATTGTTTGACCATCGACTCAAGCAAATGCGCGGTACGGTGCCGGGTGCGAATGGTCGCCAAAAGGGGTTGTACCTTGGTGCTTTTGGCTGGGTTGAGAATCTGAAGCCATCGGCAAAACAAAAAGTCGTTGCGGATGCCGTTCACCAGAAGTTGCAGCCCAAACACGGTGCTTCTCTCGTGGAATACAGCGACAACGGTGGATTTGTGCATGCACCTTCCTTGGCACAGGCGTCTGCAGCGGCTGTGTTGAGGGCAGGCTATATGAGTCACGCCACGCCTGCCGAACCGGAAACGATGGCGGTCAATCTCAGTTCTGACCGGGTGCGACGCGCCCTCTTCATTTTGCAAGGCATCCGCAATGGGCAACGTTTGGAGGCTCTACTCGGCTATCAGTTTGAACGAGGCCTGCACGACCGCGCATCCGCTGATGATGGACCGAAGGAACTCAATGCCTATATCTACGATTTCAGGGATGCCTACCCGATTTCAAGCCACTTGCTGATGCAACAAGGCTCCAACGTGGCGGTCGATCAAATCCCTGCCAATGAGGTCGTCAATGGAGTTTTGTTGGCGGATAAAACGGGCGGATTTCCATTTGGTGCCAAAGGGAATGTGCTGTCGGCAAGCGCCGCCGCAAAGGCAGCGATCGTTGCCGAGCATGATCTGCTTGCAGATACCCTCGACGCCGTCAAGGATTTGATGCTCAGCGAAACGGTCTATCAGCTCGTACAGGGCAACTTCGAGCGCACTTCTGCCCTTGTCAATGCTTTGAAGGATTCCAAGATTCCACCGGAAATTGACATCATCAATACGCCGCGCGGAACGCAATTCGCCTTCACGAACCGCGTCACCATCCACTTTGAAAACTTGGATCCGGCCCTCGATAGCAGCAATCCTTGGTTGCCGGTGCCCATGAGTCCACGTGCCAACATGGAACCCGGCCTCAACAAATGGCTCGGAACCCTACTCGGCGACCCCAAACAGATTTGGATCAAAGCCACGGCGATGGATGCCAAAGGCAATGTCGGCTTGGAATCGCTTCTCAGTTTGGATCAGTTGCGTGTGCAACCACTTGATTTGCTGTATATTCTGAATGAGGAATTGAATACCGGCGCCGATCAATCCAGCGGGGAGAGCCGTACTGCAGCCTCCGAATTGGAAAGCCGCTACGCCTTTTTGTTCCGCAATTTGAATGGACTTGGAGACGACCAAAAGATTCAACTGCAATTTCTGGAGCCTGCCGCAAGCCGCACTTTGGGCAGTTTGTTGCCGATGCTGCGTATGCTCAAAGGCATGATCACGGATGCGCGGGCCGTTAATGCGGAAGATTACAGTCCACCTTCCAAGGTGAGCCTCGGAGATCCCAACAACAGGAAAGGCTATGCCAAAGATCAATTGGCGACCAAGGCCCAAGGTGCCATCGTTCTAGCTACCACATTGCTTTCAGAAATCAACGCATTGGCGATCCAAGCCGAAATCGTGGACAAAAACGGCCTGTCGACCACGTACTTTAATTTGGGAGATATTTTTGAGGGGCTGAATGAGGCCAAATTGGATTTCGGGCGCATCACGTGGACCTTTGACTTGGCCAACGCCGTTGCCTTGCAACAATTGTTGATTGCCGCTGCCAATTTGGGCCTCAAGGAGGCGTGGCCTCAAGTCTCCGGCGCCGGACTTGATCCGCAGAAGCTTTCCCTGCTCAATCTCGGAATGGCAGTGGCAGCGCATTTGGCGCGTGCCATCCAACGTGCGACGCAATTGAAAAGCGCCGCGAATGCAGCCACGACCGTCGATGCAGCCGTCAGCGGTCTGGTCGATGCGATTAGAGCCATTCATGGCGATGCATTCGTGGTGATTCCGCAGTTTTTCTTCGCCAACGAAGCCGATATTCTCAGTTCCCACAATGACCGGCCGCAGTTGTTGAAATTTGCTCGGAATACCCTGAAAATGGACTTTCCCGCAGATGAATGGATGCAAACCGTGGCGCAAGTCCGGCCTAAATTGCGTCGTTGGGAGTACATTCGTTTGCTCCATGAAACGGAAATGGGGGGCACATTGGAGCTCAATCCAGTTCAATTGCCTTACCGCGCCCTCGACAATTGGCTCGCTGTCGAATTTCCCGCGATGGACGAAACCGACCCGACAAAGCCATTCACGATCATGCACGATACGATTGCAGCGACCATTCACGGAGCGGCGGCATTCCAGCCCGGAGCCCGTCAGTCGGGCCTTTTGATCGACGATTGGACGGAAATGATTCCGGTGGAGGAAGAATTGACGGGAATTTCCTTCCACTACAATCAGCCAAATGCGACCCCACCGCAGACGCTCCTACTTGCCGTGCCGCCTGTGATGACTGGAAACTGGTCTTGGGATGCCCTCGTAGGTATCCTAAACGATACCCTTCACCGTGCAAAGCTGCGTGCTGTCGAACCGGCGTTGCTCGATGCGCATGCAAAGGGCCCTGAAACGGGGATTCTGCTTCCAGCGATTTTGTCTGAATTTACCGAGTTTGACTTGGACATTTCACTGGATATGCGGACCAACCTCAGCTACTTTGCAAATCTGATTCCGATGCAAATCATTTCACTCAACAACGGTTGAACACGTTTTATTTGATTCGTTATGCCGATTCCTTCCAACGCTAAAAAGTTCGCCATCAAGGCTTTTCGCAAGCCTTCGATCACGGGTTACAACCGCCTAGAGCCTTCTCCGCGCTCTGCTGATTTTGAACGAAGTCTGCAAGCCGAGATTCGGGATCCCCTGTGGATGCTCACCCGCCAATGGCAATTTGGTGAATTTCAAGGTGAAGATGCCGCTTCTCCAGTGACAGCGCAGATTTTGGCCGATCATGTGGCTATCAACCGCGTGCATTTCCCCGGAAACAAGCAATTTTCGTACGATCCATCTATTCCGCTAGAAACCAAGGTGGAGCGCGAATCCGTGCCTGCAAGTCTTTTTCATGCCGTGCAATTGGGCCGCCATTTTCTGAAATTGATGCGTGCCAATGGTCTCGAGGGCCATTTGGGATTGTTAATTGCCAAGTTTCCATTTTCCTATGCCATCGATCCCAATGACACCGAGGGCCTTCAGCTTAAACGTGCAGTGGAAGGGAAATTGTTTGACGGCAGATCCGTTGAGAATGCAATTCGCACGATTTCGGGTCCTGGGAACGATTTGGGGGTTTGGTTGGCGAGCCAAGCTGTCAGTTTAGGCGACTTGACTAAATTTCAAACGATTGCGGATGCATTCATTGCTTGGATTAACCGCAGTTTCAGTCAGCCCGATTCCGCTGCCGATTCCGCATGGTTGCCTAGTCAGTTGGAATACCAATTTAAGGTTTCGGCTCAAGAAAATGGACGCGACCTGTTGACCCTGAACGCCGAACAATACCAAGAAGGCCATTTGGATTGGTATTCATTCGACTTGACGCAGATTGCAAATATCAAAGGGACGGAGTCAGCACAGGTCAGCCAAAGCCTGACTTCCTTCATTCCGGCACCGATTTCCTTCAAGGGAATGCCCTATTCGCGGTATTGGATGATGGGGGACAGCCAAGTTGATTTCGGGAAAATCGACACTTCGGCTACGGGGTTGTTGCACCTGCTTCTAGCCGAATTCGGGTTGGTGTATTCCAACGATTGGTTCATGTTGCCTTATCCGTTGAAGACCAATACGGCCTGCGAAATTCAAGGAATGGTGCTCACGGACGTATTTGGGCAGCATATTCTGATTCGCCCTGCTGGCCGTGGATCCGAATCCAATTGGCATCGCTGGTCCATGTTCCGGCAGACCGATCGCACGGGAGGAGCGGCCAATCACAATCTCTTTTACCTTGCGCCTGCGATCACGAAAGCCCTGGAAGGCGAACCACTTGAACAGGTCAATTTCTTGCGTGACGAAATGGCCAATTTGGTCTGGGGAGTGGAAACCCGCGTGCCTTCGCAAGCGGGCATCGGCGTCAGTGGCAACGAAATTGCCCGTAAGAAGGACGAACCCGCGCCATTTGCCCCTGTTGGAGAGGCTAAGATCCGCTATTTGCTCGGAACGACTGTGCCCGAGAATTGGATTCCGTTCATTCCCGTGCATATGAATGGCAGCGACACGGAAATCCAATTGCAACGTGCCAAAATGCCCAATTCAAAGGGGCCGATGGGTCGTTTGTTGCAAGAAGTTCCTGCACCGTATTACATTCAGGAAGAGGAAGTTCCACGTTCGGGTGTGATTGTGGAACGCAGTTGGCAACGTGCACGTTGGTTGCGGGGAGCATCCTACCTTTGGATTGGCAGGTACAAGGAGGCAGGAAAAGGCGAAGGCTGGAGCAACCTGAAGTTTGACCAATTGGAAGACATTCCAGAAAAATCTGAATAGAATTCCCCCCTTTAAAACGCCTCCCCAAAAGCCACATAAAACCCGGTCGTGCCATTGCCCACGGCAAAGTCTAGCCGCAGGTTCACATTGTCTTTTTTGTCCATGAGGAAGCGGAGGCCGCCGCCGGTGGTGAATTTGAAGACTTCCATTTGGTACGGGTTGTTCCAATTCCAGACCTCGCCGGCACCTACAAAAGCGGTTAATCCAAATCGCCAGAAAAGGGGCATGCGGTATTCGGCTTGGAAGGCGAGCAGGTTTTGGTCGCGGTAACGGCCTTGGTAGTAGCCGCGCATTTCGCGGTCGCTGCCGACCAATCCGAGGAGCCGCAAGGGCGGTGTTCCGGTTTGGAGTAGGGTATAGCATTGAACGGCAAGTACATGGCGCGGGAAGGGGCGCAGATACTTGCGCAGATCCACCTCCGTGCGCGTGAAACCAAATTCGCTACCGACAAACCTGCCAAACCCCAACGAACTCAGAGAGAGGTAGATACCCTTTTTGGGATTCAGCGGATTGTCGCGTGTATCCAAGGAAAATGCGGGTCCGATACCCATCGAAAAGCCGCCATCATAGCCCGGAGGTTGTAGGGTTTCGATCGATCCTCCCGAATCAGGCACGACTTTGAAGACATTTTGCATTTTCAGGCGCATGCCCAGGTACATGTTGTTGCGAATACTTCGTAGCCCCCGAGCCTCCACCTCAAGCCGCGTCATGTCCACGCGCTCGACAGCTGTCTTGGGCATCGCCGCCCCGATTCCCCAATAATTCTCCGGAAACTTGCGAAAACCCACCAATCCGTCGAATGCCAGCTTGTTTTTGCGGGTAAACAGGTTCCATCCGACCTCCGTGATCAGCTGTTTGTTGAGCGTATAGCTGACCTCCGCCTTGGCACTCGACAACCTTGTGAGCGAATCATCCTGCCAGAATCGGAGCGTAAACAAGGCCACGGCCCCAAAATACAGCCGCGTTTCGGGGGCGAATCCAATCGTCGGAACAGGCAGCACCCCGATTTTGCGCACTTTTTTTGCAGGCACCGCAAGCGAGTCCGTCTGTGCGGCCGCAGACATGGACAACAGGATCAGCAGCAGGAAGGAAATGCTTCGAATCATACAGCAAGATAACACGCTTGCCGCAGCAAAACCACGGCAAGCGTTTCATCATTCGAATTTACATCTGCTCATAATTGACCTTGAACTTGGGCCCGGCATTCAAACCGTCGTTCAAGCCCGTTGGCGTTTGCATCAGCTCGACGGCCTGCAATCCCATGCTATACATGGCGCCGATGGCGGCTCGAGGTATATTCGCTGTCTTCTGCGGGGGATGAGTGCGCATGATGTTACTTCGCCCCGCGCTTGAATCACTTGGTTTGTAGGCGCTCATGTTCAAACACCTTCTTGGCTATGAAGTATTGATTATTAGTTGAAAATGTTAAAGGTAATGTAAATCGCCAAGTCTTTTGGCTCGATCTTCAGGCGATGGTGCAGTTTTTGATTCACTGTATCGACGTGCGAATAATGCCCATAACTGCTTGCCCATCCTAGGCAATAGTCGATCCTTGGTGCATCTGGAAATAAAGGATTCGCTTTGTCATCAAACTTGGTGCTCATATATTCACAAACATAATGCTCTTCAAAAGGGGCGCCTTCGTAGAAATCGCCATTGTCATCCTCCATTTCTGCAAATCGAAAGCGATCTTTGTTAAAGATGTCGCCTTTAATGATGAAGTAGTCATTCCAAATGGGCCACGGTCTGCGAGGCTCCAACGAATTGGCCGGATAGTAGGCTTGCAAAAGCGTATAAACGGTATCAAAAAGCGCCCAAACAAAATTACTATCGGGGGAAAATTTGGGATGGTTGGTGTCCAACAAATGGGGATCCAAAATCGGATCTTCAAAGAACAGTTTAGCTATTGTTAGGTTCAGCCCAAGCTGCCCTTCCGGAAATTCATAGGGTGGGTACTTCGAGAACTCATATACAATTGCTAAGTGAGGAATGGAATCATTTGTTTCTTTGCGGACATAGATCTCATATTTATATTGATTGCTGAAGTTGGCGTATCCACCATACTCGCTGGTATAATTCTTTAAAGTGTCGGCAGCCTCAAATGCTGTTTGATTAAAGGCCTTGGCGATGTGTCCAAGCACCAAATCGATGCGCCTGCTTCCGAGGCTGTCCTCAAAAGCTTGTACCTCTTTTGTCGACCGACATGAAACGCATAGTGGGATTTTGAGTTCTGAAAGGCTTTTGAAACGTTGCGTACTTTCCAACGTTTCGATTTTGGGAGTCTGCTTGCATGCAAAAAACATGCTGGTAATCGCTGCCATTATCGGCCAAAGGATGGTGTTGAATGCTTTCCAAATGATAGTCAAGCCTGCAAATGGCCTCTCGGTCATCTTTTTAGCTTTCCCCATTTGATTATGTTTCCAAGAAATGCTTCGAATCATACCCCAAGATAACACGCTTGCCGCAGCAAAACCACGGCAAGCGTTTCTCATTCGAATTTACATCTGCTCATAATTGACCTTGAACTTGGGCCCGGCATTCAAACCGTCGTTCAAGCCCGTTGGCGTTTGCATCAGCTCGACGGCCTGCAATCCCATGCTGTACATGGCGCCGATGGAGGCCCGCAGATTCGTTGGATTCCCATTGAAGGTCTCATGGAGCGACAACAGCAAGGCCTGATAACTCTCCGCAAACATCTGCGAAAGCAATGCCGCGCGCGAACCTTCGGGATAAGCCACCAAACTCGGATTGTCGATCATCGGGTACACGCCTGCCGGATCGAAGGGGATCTGCGGACCTGAATAAGCCCAGCCGCCGGTCGGCGTTTGGATCAGTTGCCGACCTTCCACGATCTCCGAATACTTATAATAGTGAGCCAATTCGCCATCGCCATCCATCGGATCCTTGGCATCTGTTCCTTCGCCTTGGTCCTTGATTTCGTCAATGGCATTCAACGCATCCTGCAGGCTGTTGATGACATAGAGCTTGCCGAGGCCGCTCCATTCGCTCACCTGCTTGTCGGCATTCCCGAATGTAATTTGGCCGGAATCGCTCAAATTGGTCAGCGCAGCCTTGATTTGGTCGTAGAACCAGCCAATCGTGTATTCGGCATATTCCATGTTGGGGCTGTTGCTCAAGGCATTGGCCCGCATTTTGGCATCGAGGTTGGGGTCCATACGGCGCATCCGTTGCAGCAACAACTCCTCCGGCATCTCGATTTGCATGAAACAATCCCGAATCTGCTCGATCGAACACCGTTTGAGGTTCACCGTGAGGCCATTGCGCAATCCGCCGGGCAATCCGCCCGGATAGGTCGGAATGAATCCCGGTTGCCCGATCGACGGACTTCCGCCAATCGAGATCAAGATGTTGCAGGCCAATGACATGTGCAGCATTTCCTCGATCACGACCCCGCGAATGAGGCTCGCAACCTCTGTATTCTGCCCGGGAATAATGCTGTACATGGCCGTGAGATAAGGCGGAATGGTCGAATGCTCCAATTCGATGGCCGTTTGCAGGGCCTGCATCAACTGCGGTACCGAATCCAGATTCATATAAGCCGGATTGTCCAGCCATCTAAGCAGCATTTCGCGTTTGGGCTTGCTCAGGTCGCGCGTGACGGGCATGTAATTCGGATCGGATTCGGGGGTGCTGAAGACATTCTTGAGAATGCTCCGGTGTTTCATCACAGAGCCGTAATTTCCCAAGTCCACAATCCGTTTCATGACCGGATAGAGGTCGGCATATTGCTGGAAAATGGGCTGGACATCTTCGATCCAGGTGGGTTGATCCGGAATCGCATAGCCGCTGAAAACCAGCAGATTCAGGATTTGGCTTGGGTTTTGGATGGCACCAACTGCGGGAGCGACCGGCCCCAATTGATAGGCCACGCCATAAACCTGCCCGTCGATGTACCCGCGCGGATTTCCGGGATTTGTGGCTTGGATTGAAATGGTGGCGATGCCGTTGGAGAGCGTCTTGACCTGGAACCCGCCTTTGGGATTGGTCAAAGCGCCGGGGAACGTCACGGCCGACGTCGGAATGCCAGCGGGTGGTCCCGCAAGCGGACCTTGCGTTTGCTGACCGACCATGTTGGAGCTGTCCATTTGGAATGAAATCGTGGCATTGGGCATCGGTTTTCCAAATTTGGTCGCGTAGAGCGTGGCCATGTTGGTTTCCGTCGGATTAAAGCGGAATACAAACTGGTCAGCGCGCACATATTGCCCGTTGGCCGATTCGGAAGCGAATGCCGTATTGCCGCCGCTACCCGGCTGCACCAAACTGAGCGGCTGATTGCCGACAAGCGTTTTGTTTGCTGGGGTCAGTGGAAAACTCACAATGCCCGCTGTTCGGCCATACCAATCGTTTCCAGCGTAGGGGACGGTCCCGAGGAAAACGGTGTTTCCTGCACTGTCTTCGGTCGCAAGCATCAGATTTCCAAAAGATTGCAAAGGTCCGCCCGCACTTGTCGTGGGAAGGCTATTGCCGAGATCCAAGTGAAGAAAATTGTTCTGCACGGTCGCATACGCCGTATTTAGCCCGGGTGATGTGCCTGGTGTCGCAAAAATCGTGCGCCCTGAGACAAATTGCCTTGGCTCGGCGGCTTGTTGCGCCCCAATAGCGCCCGTCACGCGTCCGAATGTGAAATCCACCTGCGTATTGTCATCTACGTAGCCATCGACATTGAACTTGATGCTCAATTCGTTGCCTGTTCCCGTGGCTGTCTGCAATTCCTGCAAATAGCGCGAACTGGGCGCGCCGGTGATTCCCTTTTTGAGTTGGATCACGCTCTGGTAATACGCTCCGAAAAACGAATCCGGCGAGCCTTTGGGATAGCGGACCCAGATGTCTCCGAAGGAGGCTACGGCATAGTCGCCGCCAAATCCGATCTCTGAGCTTTTGGCGCCGAGATAGACCTGAAAGCCCCAAATAGCGGAAACCATCTGCTGCTCAGGATCCAAATCGACCAATTTGCCTTCGACACGGTCCACCACGCTGTTGATGGGCATTCCGACGACGGGATCCAGATTCGGATCGTCGCAAACCGAACCGTCGAGGTATTCGACTTGCGTCACGACACAGTCCTTGAAGCGCCATGCGCCGGTTCCCTTCGGATTCCACCAGCCGTTGCTCGCCCCTTGCCCAAATTCGTCGTAGTTGGGTTGGAAACGCGCTGTATTGAAGTGCTCCGGATCATTGTTGACCGTTGAGGGATCCGCTTGGAATTTTCCCGAGAAGATCAGTCTTGGAAACTGCAAATAACTCATTGCTTTAAACTATTGAAGTTGGAATAATTGGTAAATCAATCAATTGGAAACGGAGGAGGTCCTGCGCTTCGAATGCAAAATCAACCGGCCGATGCCCCAAACTGCCGTTGCCAGCAGCATTACGGCGAGAAATGCATAGAGGCCGCTGTTCAGATCGACGGCATAAGCGCCCGCGACGGCATAGAGGACGGCTGCAGGGATCAGGCCGAGGATAGTGCCCGGAATCAACTGTTTGCGGGGCATTCCTGAAATGCCGGCAATGATGCTGATCGCTTCGGCGAGGATCGGAATCGGGCGTGAAACAATCAATGCGATCAAACCATGCTTCTGGAAAAAGGTCCGTGCGCGGTCCAAGGCCATTTCGCCCATCCAGCGTTTGCCCGCACTTTCCCCTTTTGTACCGATCCAATGGCCCGTCAAGGTGGCACCCAATCCGCCAAGAATGGAAAGCAGGCTACCTAGAAATACCCCAAAAAGGACGCCATTGACGAACATGATGATGCTCGAGGGTACCGGTGCCACGACATCAGCCACGAGCAAGCCGATTCCTGCCAAGGCGGCCACCCATTTTTCCTGTGCCATCCAGAAATCAGGGCTTTCCTCCAAAAACGGTAAATGCAGGGCCTGGACCACGAAAAAAAGCAGCAGCATCGCGCCCAGCAATACCAGCGTGAACACCCAAAAGCGTCTCATAGTTGATTTTCAAAGTTGGAGCAACCCGCAAAGTAGGCCCTGCGATGCTAATTCAAGTATAATTGATTGCTATGAACAATCCAAATGTTGCCATTCGGTGGCTAGATGGTTGGGCGGGTAGCGATCAGTTCCAAATGAAGGCTGGTTGAGCAACGGAAAAAAAAGTTTGATCGACCCATTGTACTTTCAGACCGAACGGTCTTAGCTTTGCATTCATGGAAGCGAAAGCCGACCGCACGCGGCGGATCATCATCGAGAAGGCAAGCAGCCTGTTTAACCGAAAAGGTTATCACGGCACTTCCATGAGTGACATCCTCAAAGCAACAGGATTGGCCAAGGGAGGCGTCTATGGGCACTTTTCCGGGAAAGAGGAGATTGCTGCCGAGGCCTTTGAGCACGCCTTTTACAAGGTGATGGATGAATTGGCGATCCGGATCAAAAGCAGTGAAACGGCATTGGGGAAGCTCGAAGCCATTCTTGATTTCTATGCCCTTTTCCTTTCCGCCCCGCCCGTGGACGGCGGCTGTCCGATTCTGAATCAGTCCGGCTACGCCTTGGACGACGTGCCGGCGATGGCCAAACTCGTTTCCCGCGCGACGCGTACGATGCTCGATGCACTCGTCCGTATCCTCGAAAAAGGCCAAAAATATGGCCAAATCAAAGCAGAAATAGAGGCTGAAGCCTACGCAGAAATTATTTACAGCAGGATCGAAGGTGCCTTGGCACTTGCAAAGGCGACGCGTGACGAGGTGCGGCTGCACCGGTTGCTCGAAGCTTTGCGGCAAGACATGCGCCGAGACCTGACCGCATAAAATTTTTTACACAAAAATAGACCGATCGGTCTAAATAATAGAAAAGGAGAAAAATATGTTATACGGAACGATGCAACTTCCAAAAGTCCTCCAAAGTGAGGCCATTGTTCGGTTTCAGGATTGCGATCCCTTCAACCACCTGAACAATGCCCGTTACATCGACTACTTCCTCAATGCCCGCGAAGATCAGTTGCTCAAGCACTATGGCCTCGACATCTACGGTCATGCGATGACGACGGGCGCCGGTTGGGTCGTGGGCCGCAATCAGATTGCCTATTTCAAGCCCGCCAAGCTCATGGAGCAGGTGGTCATCGAAACGCAGCTGATTCGTTTTGGCAACAGGGACATCACGGTCGAAATGCGCATGTTGGACGCAGAAAAGACACAGATCAAGGCCTTTATGTGGGCAAATTTCATTCACTTCCGTGTTGCGTCGGGCAAATCCGAGGTGCATTCGGAGCAGCTGATGAACATGTTTGGCGAAGTGCATGCTCCGATGGAGGCAACAACATTCGATGAACGGTTTATGCAGTTGGTCGGTGGGAGCTCCAAGGCTTCGCGGGGCTGATTTGCGATACCACAGAAAAAATTCCCCGCAGCGTGGGCTTTACCTACGCTTGCGGGGATTTTTGCTGACTGTTGACTGATGTATTTTAGTCCGAGGCTTTCAGGGCAAACTCGGATGGACTGGGTGGGAAGGGAACTGGAGTTTCAGTTTGAGTTCGAGGCGGAAGTTCGATGGGCTGATCGCCGCCGAACAAGTTGGTGCTCAATTGGGGTGATTTTTGAGTCGTCTTTTTTGTGAACGGCTTCACTTTCAATCTTGATTTTCCTTCATTTCAAGGATCGTGAACGAGTTCTCTCTCATTCTCAATACTTAAAAATACGTTGGGCCTTTGACATCTCGTGTCAAGGAATTAAGTAATTTTTATTTTTATTGCGCTGATTGTGAGTTGATTAAGTATACAATAAAACAAGGCCCGCCGTTACCGGCGAGCCTTGCTCAATCAATCGTTTCAGACCAGAATTTACTGTACAATCAGCTTGCCGGATCCTACGACGCCGGATGCGCTTTCCAAGTTGAAGAGGTAGATGCCTGCAGGCAATCCAGCTGCGTTCAATTCGTGCTGTTCGCCGGTGATGCCTTTGTCTTGCAGCAAAATTTTACCGGTGATGTCGTGGACCGTGAGCGTGTGTTTTCGCCGCTCAGGTTGTCAAAGCGAATCATCGTGCTGCCGTTGAAGGGATTCGGAGCCACACCCAAATGGATGTTGTTGCGTCCAGGCTGCACTGCGACCAAGGTCGCCAAGGTATTGAGCGTGGTATTGGTCACGATCGCCGAATTGAAGTCAAAGTAGATATGCGCCGTGTTGGTCAATTCCGTTCCCAAAGGCAGGGTGCTTTTTGGGGTGATGCGGTAGATCACGTGGCCATGGCTACCAGGCTCATTGGTGTTGGAATCAGGCAACATGATGTTGCGGAATTCGAAGGCCAATTTGCCAAAGTCGTTGTGCCAAGTGAAGGGATGGCTGCCACCGATCACTTCCAAGGTGCTTTGGTCAAAATCGACATCCAAGGTATCGCGCAACATCACGTCGGTCGCATAGAAGTTTCCGGTATTTTGGAAGCGAATCTTATAGGTCAAGCGAGTACCCGGTGCAATGTCTCCCGAGTTTCCGATGCCAGCAGGTGTGGCAGCCTTGTCATTGGGGTCGTAGGAGGAAAGTACCGTCATATCCGCACCATCGACGTTATCGCCAGGGGCAACGTCCCCGACAATCGGGCTGATCGTTGCTTGGAATGGCAGTGCAGTTCCAACGACCGTATTGACTGGAATCGTCAACTGGCAAGTGACCGATCCAGAAGTTCAGGCAAAAAGGTTGCCGAGGCTCCAGAAACGGTATTTCCAGCATGCGTTCCATTGTTAGATGCGCCCATAGATCAAACTCGCATCGTGGTCAAAGGTCAAAGTTGCATTGAGGACGGTCGTCCCAACGTTTTCATAGTGAAGTGTGTAGGTGCGGGTAAATCCAGGGACCGGAGGAATGGCATAGAAGCTTACGCGGAGGTCATTCATGTTGGCAATGGGGCTGATTCCGAAGTCATTGCCATTGTGAATTGCACCCGTACCACCGGAAGCGATCGTATAAGATTGTCCTGAAGGTTCAGTGATTTGATGATAGGTCGGTGGAACACACGTGAACGTGTAGTTGCCCGTGGGGAGATTCACTGCCCAGTTGCCATTCGCATCGGAAGTCATGAAGAAGTTTCCTGGCTGGATATTGATGATCCGGTTGGGCCAATCAAGTTCGCCAATGTCCTGGTTGCCATTGCCGTTGGCGTCATTGTAGGTCGTACCACTGAAGTAGTCGTGGTTGGCGCAAAACGAATCCACGGTGATGTTGAAGTACAGCGAATCAGAAAATCCAGAGATCGAGTCCCAGGAATAGAAGTTGACCGTATAGGTGCCTGGGCTGCTGTAAACATGAGAAATGTAGGGTTGCTGCGAGGTGCTGCTTCCGTTGCCGCCGTCACCAAAGCTCCACCACATCCAGGATTGCGTGTAGTTGCCGCTCGTGTCTGTTGCATAGAACATTACCGGAGCACCGACGCAAGGGGTGAAAGGTAGATAGGAGATGACGTGTGTAGGCATCATTTGAGCTTTACCTAACACAGGGAAAAGAAAGCAAGCGAGCAAGAGTGGAAATAATAGTACCTTTTTCATAAACCTTACCATTTAGTCTCAATCAAAAATTAGATTGTGATAACGATACAAAGATTCGCCACCTGCATTTTCTTTACAAGTCTGTTTGGTGGGAATGTTACGTATCCAAATGGTATGTCGTGACTTAACTGTTTATTTATCAATAGATAATCCCGTCTGAACATGCCATAGATCTGCATAGATTCCACCGTGCAAAATCAGTGCATCATGCGTTCCATGCTCGGCGACACGGCCCTTGTCGATGACCAAAATGCGGTTGGCTTGCCGAATCGTACTCAAGCGATGCGCTACGACGATCGCAGTTCTTCCTTGGGCATATTTTTCGAGATTCTCCTGAATTGCCCGCTCGGTTTCCGTATCCACCGAACTCGTAGCCTCATCCAGGATCAAAACGGGGGCGTTTTTGAGGATCGCGCGCGCAATGCTCAAGCGTTGCCGCTGCCCGCCGGAGAGTTTGATGCCACGTTCGCCGACCAGACTTTGGTAGCCTTCGGGCAGGCTCATGACGAAGTCATGCAACTGCGCTGCCTTGGCAGCTTCCTCGATTTCCGATTCGCTTGCGCCTTGTTGACCGTAAGCGATGTTTTCGGCGATGGTTCCGTGAAACAGGTAGACATCCTGACTCACCAAGGCGATGTTTCGCCGCAAATCCTTCAGTTTCAGATCACGCAAATCTTCCCCATCCAGCTGGATCATGCCGTCCTTTACATCGCCAAAAACGCAGTAAAAAGCTTGATCAAGGTTGATTTTCCCGAACCCGTCGTTCCTGCAATCCCGATCGTTTCCCCGGCAGCCACCTCAAAGTCAAGCCCTTGCAGGACCGGAACCTCGTTGCCGTAATCAAAGGACACATTTTCAAATCGAATATTCCCTTTTGCCCTGCCGATCGACTTCGCACCGGCTCGGTCCACGATCGTGGCTTCCACATCCAGCAAGCCAAAAATCCGTTTGGCGCTCGCCTTGGCGCGCTCATAGCTGTCAAGGTCGCGCCCAAGCGCGTGATCAGCCATAGCAGCCGCTGAATCATCATCGAAAACAAAACCAATTCGCCGACGGTGATCATGCCGTTGTCTTTCAAGACCCAATAGCTGCCCAGCAGCAATGTGCCGCCAAATCCGACGGCTACGAGCATGCGAATCAGCGGAACATACACGGCGCTGAGTTTGATCGCCGAAAAATTCGCTTCACGATAAGCCTCCGAATTGGCTACAACCCGTTCGCGCTCATAGTCTTCTGCGGAAAAGATTTTGATGACGGCGATGCCGCTCAGGTTGTTTTCCATCCGGCTACCCAGCAATCCGGCTTCGTCACGCATCTTTGCATACCGCGGGCCAACCAGCTTTTGGTAACGGCGGCTTCCCCATAAAATGAATGGAATCGGCACCATTCCAATCAATGCCAATTGCCAGCTCGTCGTAAACAAAATGATCCCTGAAAAGATGAACAGCACGACCAATTGCAGGATTTCGTTGAAGCCGGTGTTGAGGAAACGCTCCAATTGATTGACGTCATCGCTGAGAATCGCCAACGTGTCGCCCATGCGGTGCTTTTCGAAGTAGGCCATTTCGCGGTGTTGCAGATGGTCGTAGGTGTGTACGCGCAGGTCGTGCTGCACGCGTTGCGCGAGGCGTTTGAAGCCAAAATCAAGTAACCATTCGAAGAAACTCTCCACCCCGAAAATCACGACCGTAAGCACTGAAAGGAAAATCGCCAAGGACCAGGCATCGTCGGTGCGGGCAAGCCAACGCATCCACGCAGGCGCTTCCCCACGTACCGCGTCGATGACCCAGCCCACCAACAACGGCGGCATCAGGTCAAAAACCTTGTTGGTCACGCTCGCGGCAGAAGCCAGTAAAAATTGACTGCGGTAGGGTTGGAGGAATTGAAACAGCCGCCGCATGGGGCGGTCATTCGGATGGGGAATCGCCATGCCCGAAAATTAGGCATTCTGACGGCGAAAAGGAGACTAAATGCAATTATTCCAGCACAATCGTCTTCACATCACCTTCGATCCGCTCGTCGTCCTTGATCACTGTTTCGGTATATTCGAGGGTATGGTTGTCTTTGAACCGCGGTGCCTCGACGACCCAATTGCTCGCTGCCATGTACATTAGTTTAGCGTCGAACTTGTCCTTTTTGGCCATGGTATTGCCTTCCAAGGTCAAGACGAAAATCCTTGTAGCCGAAGGTATTGGGTAGGATTCAAGGCTGTGAAGGCGACTTTTTTCTTGTCCGGCGACCAAGAAAGGCTGCTGATCGCTTCGGTATCCTCCAAGAAGGTCATGTAGACATTCTCCTGCTTCGTGATCGGATCGTAGGTGCCGACACCACCAAGACCAGCATAGAGCAAGGTTTTGCGGTCGGGCATCAGATGTAGCGAAACGGGGTAATTCACCTTGTTTTCCATGCCTTTGGCGAGTGCAAGGGGAATGCCATTTGCGTCCAACAGCTGATATTCGGTGCCGCCACTCGCCATCAGGTATTCCTTTTTGAGCACGATGAATTGGTCGGTATGGTATTCGATCGACTTGGCGTATTCCATCTCGGAAGCCTTGAACTCATTCCAATTCATCAACATGAAATTCTTGAAAATCGGCGCGTATTTCGCCACGGACGGATCGACATTTTTCTCGATTTCCGCATTGTTTTCTGGCGAAAATTTACCCCGGATGGCAAGTTTTGCGCCGTTGTGCAAGAGCATCAATTTGGTCGTGAAGGGATCATTGCCGTCACAGACATTCTGGTACATAAAACAAACTTCCAAAATGCCATCCCGGTCCAAATCTATGAGCTGCAGGCTACTTCCGACGAATGTCATTTCGCAAAGCGCCCCGCTGAAATCCTGAATGTCCCATACCAACGAACATTTGCCGTCCACCACGCGGTATTGGTACACATAAATGTCGCGTTTCGATTCCTTTTCATTGGCGTCGTAGCTGAGAAACACGGTATTCGCGCCGGACTCATCCTTCCAAACCAGGCCATCCTTGAAGGTGCCTTTGTAGATCATGCGTTTGTCGAGGGTATTTTCACGCACATGCGGAATGAAATACCCTTCGCTCATGGAAAAATAATCCTGCGCCCAGACGCCTTGGAAACAACCGAAAACGGCAAACAAGCCTATCGCGAAGACTTTCGCGTTGAACGACAAAACGTTGATTCTGCTCATTTTCGACCTTCAATTCCAATTTTTCTCTTCATCACCTATTTTCCTCAAACCAATAGATGCCTGGACCCGGAGTAAATTTCCTTGCCCTTTTCCTTGCAAAGCAAATTCCATTCAATTCGTTGTACCCGGGTTTGGCGTGAACGGAAATTATGAATGATCTTTCCCTTGGCATCCATGACAATGCATTCACCTGGACGCCTCATTTGGGCCCAGAACCATGTATTTAAGTAGCATTTTGGGTTGCCGTGCCTCGGTGAATGGATTGGGCGCCTTGCCCCAATTGTCACGCCATTTGATTTTGTTCGGGGCGAATACCATCAATTGCTCCGTCGCATCGCGTTTGGCAGCCGCCCGCAACTCTTTCAATTCGACAATGTAAATGCTGCGTCCATGGGTTGCGACCACCAATTCCGGTTCGCGGGGATGCACGACCATGTCATAGGTGGCCACATTCGGAATTTTACCGAATGCCATCCAATTCGCGCCGCCATCGAGACTTGCGTAGCATCCTTGATCGGTTCCCAAATACAGCAAATCGCGCACTTCGGGGTCTTCGATCAGGACATTCGCATTTTCCTCGGGCAGGTTGCCTTTCAAGGGGAACCAAGTTTTGCCCAGGTCGGTCGTCTTGAAGGCGTGGAAGGCAAAATCGTCGTTGCGGTAGCCGGTCAACGTCACAAAGCCGTGGCCTTGTCATGCGGCGATGGCGAAATGTAGCTGACCCACAGGCCTTTGGGAAGGCCAGCAGTGACATTCGACCAAGTTGTGCCCGCATCCGTCGTGACTTGTACATTGCCATCGTCGGTCCCCGCCCAGAGCAGGCCAAACTTCAGCGGCGACTCCGCCAAGGCGGTGATCGTCGAAAACGGAACATTGCCCTGCGGCTGCTTGTACGTCGTCAAATCCGGGCTGATCCGCTCAAACGCATTCCCCATGTCCAAACTCCGAAAGACATATTGGGCACCATGTAGATGATTTCGTGGTTGTGCGGACTGCGAATGAGCGGCGTGCGCCAATTCCAGCGGTATTTGTCCTCGCCAATGTCATGCTTCGGGGTGATTTCCGTGGATTCGCCGCCTTCTTCCAAGCGGTAATAGTTCCCGAATTGAAAGCCCGTGTACACAATTTTGGGATTTTTGATATCCGGTGCGACACACATGCCATCCCCACCAAAAATGTATTCCCAATCCTCTTCCTTGCCGGCGACATTCTTCGAACTGCCTTTTTGGACGCCGTTGTCTTGCAATCCGCCATAGACATTGTAGGGCTTTTCCATGTCCACTGCGACCGTATAAAACTGACCGACAGCGACATTGTCCAGGTGGCGCACATTTTCGGCGCGGTCATAACTTTCGTAGAGGCCGCCATCGTTGCCCAACACGATATGTTCCGGATCGCGCGGATCGAGCCAAACGACGTGGTGGTCGACGTGGATGTCATCCGCATCGAAGACCGCTTTCCAGGTTTTGCCACCATCGCGCGTGCGCAGGCAAGGCACGCCGGCAATGTAGGCTTCCTCGGGATTGTCAGGCGCGACTTTCATCATCCCGAAATAGTAGCCGTAGGTATAATAAACGTCCTTGAGCGCCTCGCTATGCGTTCTTGTCCAGGACTTTCCGCCGTCATTGGAGCGGTAGAGAGCTCTGCGCCTTTGGCTGCGGTGTTGAACATACCGCGTTGGCGTCGCCAAAGTATTCGGCGACGTCTTTGACGGTGTATTTTCCGGCTTTGATGTCATTTTTGATGCCGGCTGCTTTGTATTTTTCGGGGAATCCGCTCTCTTTCAGGAATTTGTCGAGGTTGCTGTCGGCAAGGGCAAGGACATCGGCCTGCGTCATCTTGGCCAATGCGCGGGCGGTAATGCCGCCGATGGTATCTTCTTTTTGGAGTTTGGGATCGGTGTCTTGGTTGTCGAGCACCGCATACACGATTTTGGATTGCTGGCAAGCCAGGTTTCTCCGCCGTCCTTGGACTCATAAATGCCTGAGCTTGGCCCATCCTCGTCAAATTCCCAAGCCTTGCGGCTGCGTTGCCAAGCTGCGGCGAGCAGGTGATTGGGATCCTTGGGGTCGATGGCAAGGTCGATCACCCCGGTTTCGGGGTTGATATAGAGCGTCTTGCGCCAAGTCGCGCCTCCGTCGGTCGTTTTGAAAACGCCACGGTCCTCGTTGGTCGTGTACAGCGCGCCGATGCTCGCGACCCAGGCGGTATTGATGTCGGTCGGGTGCGTGACCACGCGGCTGATGTGCTGCGTGCCCGTGAGGCCCTTGTGCGCCCAGGTTTTGCCCGCGTCGCTCGAGCGGTACACGCCCATGCCCGCGTAGGAGCTGCGGCTGCTGTTGCATTCGCCGGTGCCAACCCAGATGATGTCGGATTGGCGGTCGAGACGGCGATGTCGCCGATGCCCATTGTGCCCTGCTCGTCAAAAATCGGAGAAAACGACATGCCGTTGTTGGTCGTTTTCCACCCCGCCGCTCGCTAGGCAACGTAAAGCACTTTGGCATTCGCGGATCGGCATCAAGGTCGACAATGCGTCCGCCCTGCTGCGTCGGGCCGATGTTCCGTGCCGGATAATTGGCGAGCACGGAGCCTTGGCGCAGTGTGGAGCGCGTTTGGGCTGCGGATTCGACGGTAGCGGCAGGTGTCTGGGCTTGCGCTGAGGCGTAGCCTGACGCTGCAAGGATGAGGGAAAGGGCTATTTTTCTCATTTGGGAGGCAAAATAGGGAGAAAATTTGGGTTTTGGGGTTGCTCAGAAAGTTGGCGGAATGCGAGGCGGGAATTCAATCCGAACGTCGGTCTCAAACCTTGATCACAAACGGCAAATACCCCTTCCGCAGTTCATATTCATGCAAAAGCGCTGCCTTTAGCTGCGCATTGTTGCGCATGAGGAAAAACATTCCGCCTTGGGCCCGCAGCAGCCTTTCCTTTTCATCGACGCCCAATTGCACCTTGTACAGCTCCTTGATCGCCTTGACAAATTCGGCTTGGAGGTTGAATTCCGGACTTTGGTAGGCTTCGAAGACTGCGGCAAAACAAAATGCCTCCAATTGCAGCGACCGCTCCTTTTGGGTGGATTTGATGCCGTTGATGCCCACACAAACTTTGCCGGAATAGTAGCCTTCGGGGGTGATCTTGTTGATGTTGAAGAATTTAACCGCGACATCCAGCACTTTGTCCATGGAAAAGGAATCGGTCGGAGGGAGGCTCGGATTCAGGAAACGGGCGGCGAATGTGTTCAAGAGCTGATTGAACTCCACGTCTTTGTTCAGTTGGTTGATGAATGCCTTTTGGAGCTTGGTACTGTCATCGACGACTTTTTGCAAAGCTTTGTAGTCCAAGTGGCTGCAATTTTTGAGGAAATAGTCCAGATACATCTGATTGGCATTCACCAACGGCGCGAGGCAATGGTTTTCGGGGACGGAGTCGACATTCGTTAATACGATCGAACGCTTCCCATCGACATAACGAAACGCATTAAATATGAGGCCATAGTGGTCTGAAATGGCGCATTTGGATGTGTTTTGTGCTTGCAAGCTGCCGATGGACAACAAGGTCCAAATCAAGGCCGTGAGCAGGTGAGGGGAAAATGTTGGTTTCATGGTTTCCAAGTTCTGGAAAAAGTCTTGCAAAAAGAATTGCTGGCCAGCGAATTGCCTAATCCAGTCTTCGTTTGCCACGCTATTGGGCTGGATCGTCGATGCGCTTGTACCGATCTTCAATAAATTCGGGGTATTGCTGGTTCATTGCTTTCCTCATCTCATTTGAGAAACATTCCAACGCCAAACTCAAAAAAAACTCCCTACCTTCGTCGTATGCAACGCAGCAGAGTCCAAATCCTCCACGCCAAGCCCTGGGTTTTCATCCCGGGATTGTAGTGTTGTCTGCCAACCATTCCTCCAAACCCCCTTTCATTTTCCATTCTGAATTCTCAATTCTCCATTAAAATGAAGTCAGTAATCGTCCTTGGCGCCGGCATGGTCGGCAGTGCAATGGTCCTCGATCTTGCCAGCCATTTTGAAGTCACCGTCGCCGACGTGAATGCCGATGCGCTCAAACGCCTCGCCAAACGCAACAAAAAGGTCAAAACCGTCGAGGCTGACCTGCGCGACAAGTCGCTCCTCAAAAAATTGATCAAGCCGTTTGACTACGTCTTGTCCGCTGTCCCCGGAGGGATGGGATTCGCAACGCTCAAAACCATCCTCGAATGCAAGAAAAATGTCGTGGACATTTCCTTTTTCCCGGAAAATAGCCTTGACCTCCAGGAATATGCAAAGGCGCAAGGCGTTACGGCCATCGTCGATTGCGGCGTGGCACCCGGCATGGACAACATCATTCTCGGATTTCACGATTCGATCATGAATGTGTCTGACTTTGAATGTCTTGTCGGTGGCTTGCCCAAGGCGCGCACTTGGCCATGGGCCTACAAGGCGCCATTTTCGCCTGCGGATGTGATCGAGGAATACGTCCGCCCAGCACGCTACGTGGAAAATGGCCACATCATCACCCGTCCAGCGCTCACCGATCCCGAAATCGTCAATTTTGAAGGAATTGGTTCACTCGAGTCTTTCAATTCCGATGGACTGCGCTCGATCATGTTCACGATGAGCCACATCCCCAACATGAAGGAAAAGACCCTGCGCTATCCGGGACACATTGAATATGTGCGTGTGCTCCGCGAATCAGGTTTCTTCAGCGAAACCCCGATTGAAGTGGCGGGCCAACAAGTACGGCCGCTCGATCTTACGAGCAAGCTTTTGTTCAAGGAGTGGAAACTGGGCGAGACCGAACCTGAATTTACCGTGATGCGGGTGACGGTTTCCGGCGAATCGGAGGGTTACGACCGCACGATCGTCTATGACCTTTACGACGAATACGATCCGAAGACGCAGACGAGTTCGATGGCGCGTACAACGGGTTACACCGCCACGGCCGCCATTCACTTGATTGACAGCGGTCTGTTTACAGAAAAGGGCTTGTTCCCGCCGGAATTGCTCGGCCGTCACGAAGGCTGCTTCGCATTTTTCCTGACCTACCTTGCCGAGCGGGGCATCCACTACAACCGCAAGGAATATACACAGCGGAATACGCAATAAGCTGCATCAAAGCATTCGAAATGAGGCCGGGAAGTGATTTCCGGCCTATTTTTTTGAAGCAACTGGAACTAGACCGGCTTGATGTGGAAGACAATACGCTTTTCCTGTCCATTCAGCGTAATGAACCGCACGACGCATTTGATGTTGGCCTTGGCCTTGGGAAAGAAGAGAATGTCCTTCATCGCACCCCGCTCGTTGGTTTGATAGACCTTTTTCACCAATGGAAATCCGTTTTGCTGCGTAATCAGTTCGACGCTGCTGTTGGGCTGCAGGTCGTAGGTCTCCAAGCTTAAGAACTGATCTTTGTTGACGGGGAATTGCGCGTTTTCGACGACGTTTTTGCCGTCGAGATAGATCATGGAGGCGAAATTCTGGCCGATTTGCGGAGTTTGCGACCAAAGCAGGCTGATGAGGCAAAATTGTATTGCCGCAAACACAAGGACAATTCTTGTTGTAGCCCGTCGCATCACCACAAATCTACGAAAAACATGTGGATAAGGTTGTGAAATTGTGGATAAGCCCGCACGGAATTGACCGGGCTTTTCCTTCCAAACAAACGCTAAAAGTTAGGCAAATCGCCAGGATTGTTCAAATGAGGATCGTCATGCTCCCGTAAAAGGCCGAAGAATATTTTGAATATTAAGCCAAAGGCCTCCGTTTTGTGTGGATCGGAGCCTGTTGGGAGGTGCCTGAAAACTTCGAATTTGGCCAGGCCTATCGCGCGTAAATCGGGTTTTTGCCACTTTTGTCCTGTGGCCGCTCAAATTCCTTGAAGGTGAAGGTGAATTCGGGAATCATCAGCTCGGAAAATGGTACGACGACGGTCTGTCCTCCGCCCTGATGCAGAAGCAAGCCACCTTCGGTGTTTTCCATGTGAAAGCCTTCGATGGTGCAAAAAAGCGATTCGATCAATTCTTCTTCCCCGAAATTTGTGCAAGTAAGCGTGGTAGTGTTTTTGGCTTCGTCAAAAGTCGCTACACATGGCCCAAACTTTTCAACCAAATCGGCAAGCCCAATATTGACATTCTCCGTGCAAGTGAAAGTGATAAAACGAATCACGTTGAAGTTTTGCGGCTTCATATTCACCAAAATGGAGATGTACCGCGCGTCAAACGGCTTGACCCTGATGGCACCAAACATGTGGGCAGACCGGGGTTTTCCAAGCAGAAAAGCGATGTAGTTGGAGGAAACATCCTTGCGGTTCATAAAAGACCGCAGTTCCAAGATGGAATCGATGAATGACTTTTGCATGGGGCCAAAATAGTGTTTTTTTGGTTTCCGACGGGGAATAACCTTATAAAACTGATGCAATTGACTGCATTTAAATCACCGTCACGGTTCCTGCGCGACCGTTCTCGGTAAGCGCGTGATGGGTACGCCGGCAATGCGGGAAGAAAACCAGTCCAGAATGTCAAAAAGTTCGAGCACACTGAGGTCATTGCTGTTTTCGAGAAGGCTTTGAAGCTCGGTACGGGTCTTTTCCAGCAAAACCAGCTCTTCCTTTCGGTTGCGAATTCCCCCGGCTTTTTTGAAAAATTGCGTGACCAACCGCATAAAGGGCGTCATCGCCTTGTGTTCCCTGAGATAGTGAATCGTGCCTGGAATCTGCTGCTCCACCACATCGAGATGCCCCAGACTATAATGCGCGACCAAAAACAGAATCCAAGAGTAGAAATGGAGATCGGGTCTGCTCGATTCAAGTTTACCATCGCGCAAACTCAAAATCCAGGGTATTGCCTCCGAATTGCGGTCCACGGTGAGGAGGAAAGCGCCTGTGATGTGTCGCAACTCCATGTTGTCGGTTTTGCTGAGTTTTTCCTTGAACCTTCGCAAGCCCTCCTTGATCGATTCGACGGCTACCAACCCATTTTTTTCGTCGAGGCGCTTCTGTGCATAAACCAACTGAAGTTTCCAGTACCGCGAAAATAACAAGGCTTCTGAATCGCCGGTCTTGAGGTTCTTTCGAATGGTTTTGAGCTTTTCCGCGGCCTCCATCGCCGAGGCATATTCATTGAAGGCGATCGAGTGCAAGCCCAATTCCGTGATGGTATTGATGTAGACAAGCAACTTGCCGGGGTCAGCCATCAGAAACTCGTTTTCTTCCAAAATTTCAATGATCCGTTGGGCAAAGTATTTCCAGCCGGTGTCGCGCCCCTGAATGCTGTAAAGGTGGTTCCAAGTCCTGAAAAAATACAGCTTGGCGGTGATGGACCTGCATTCGGACTCATCTTGGAGGAGTTGATGGGTCAAAATGGAATTGACCATGGTCATGCGGATGTTCATCGGCACTTTTTGTGCGATGGAAGCTGTGTCAAAAAGGTCGCGGTACCGTTGCAGGTTTTGCTCCAACTCTTTTACCCAGGCTTCTTTGTTGCGCAAGACGCGCAGCAGGTCCAGGTATTCCTCCGGTGGAAGAAAGTTGCGGGCAATTTCCCGCTGAATGTCGTGGAGGTCCAACAATTTGCGGTAAGCTTCCAGCTTTTCTGCAAGTTTGACGGCCCGGTTCACGCGCGCCATCGCTTGCTTGTGCAAACTTTTTTTGACGAGAATCGTGATTTGTTGGCGGTATCGGTCAAATTCAGTTTCGATCGATTGGTGGTGCGGCAATTCGCAGAGGACTTCCAGAAGCCTGTCGTAGAGGTTGCTCTTGGCAATGGAAAAATTGTTCAGTGTCTTGGTTCCTTGAAATTGGGCCTTGGCCTTTTCCTCGTCAAAAGACTCCATCCCGTGCAGAATGTCAAAGACCTTCAAATAGACGTGGTCGCCTTGGCGTTTCATGATCTCGGCCTTGAAGGCTTTCACCTCCTTTTCGGTGAGTGACTTTACCAAATCATATAGATCCGACTTCGGCGTCATGATATTGTAGATTATTAGAACAATTGCTGAATATGGACGAAAATACGAGTAAAATTCGAGAATATGGGTGTATAAAATATAAGAATGAGGCGCATTTTGATTGTTGAAAACTGCAAACCCGCCTACATTTGCCTCAAGATCATTGGATCTGCTCACGCCTAGGAAGGCATCAGAGACCGTTCTTTATCTAAAATCTGAACAAGATTTAGCAAAAAGAAAAAGTGAATGCAGTTGCTTTGAGTGTCTGCAAAATAGTGAAGATAGTGACTCCCCTCGCCGCAAGCTTGGGGAGTTTTTTTTATGCTGCGCCTTTGTTTCCCACCTTTTCTGTCCGAAAGCCATCCTCGAGAACGGAATAGAATCAGGGAAATTCGACTTTAGTAAGAATAGTAGCGCTTTTGTGAGCTTTTTAACTCAAATGGGCGGTATTCGAACAGATAAAGTTTATTAGAATAGTGCCAATTTTCATTTTTACATTCTTATCTCTGCCTTATACTTGTAACAGAATTAGAGAATGATCACGCTCGTGATCAAATCTGACGATTAAGCGTTCTTTTTTTGGCAATTGGCTTTAGACATAGTTTTAGAAAGGGTGATTAACCCTGATGAATCGTTCTTTTAGCTTTCCTCTCTTAGAGAAATAAACTCCTCCATAAATCTCGTATTTGTGGGGGAGTTTTGTTTTTGAGCAATTGTGAATCGTTTTTCTGGATGGAAAGATGACCCTGCGAATTGTCCCAAATGTCTAAGCATCAAGATACGGAGCCTTCAGGAACTGAATTTGAGCAACTTTTGGTGCTTGCAAAAGGCTACCCACCATTTCCACCATTTCCCGCAGCAAAAAATGGCAAAATTCCCATTCATCGAGAAAGCCAAACGAATCCCATTGGATAGGGTGGTGAGCAGCAAACGAAAATTTACGGTCACCCAATGTGAGCTGCAAGTCCTTGCCGTTCACGGGACAAAAGCGGCCTTCTTGGGAGAGGCTGTCGCGGTAGATTTGCCATAACGTAAGCAGGCTTGCCTCGCCCTTTGATTCCGTCAGTCCCAACAACGACAAAAACACCGAACCTAAGGGATACTTGGTTTTGATTGGATTTGCGGAGAGCGTATTCAGTAATTCTCGGAGTAGAAGATCCATTTGCCGCACCACATGCTGCACAAACCCCAATTGCATCAATTGCCTGATGGTCTTGTTATTGTTGGCAATAAGGCGTTTGTCAAAGGTATGGCTGAATTCAGGCTGCACTTCCCACCACGACAAGTCGTTGCCATGCGACCGAAGGTGCATCGCATTTACCAGCAGCGCATGCGCCTGCCCGCAAAGTTCCGACCAGAACACCGAACGGAAATCTGGGTGAAGATGTCGTTTGTTCCAGAAATTTCGTGGTTCCAGTACAATGTGATAGGCCTCCGCTGCAAAACGCACCATACGTTGCGCAGGAAAATTCCATTCATCCTTGGGATCATATTGACTGAAGTCGAAGTCTGGAATCCGCGTTGCCATGTTGTAATGGGTGATTTACCATTGCCGGTGAATAAAAAGCATATTGGAATGCGACTTGTTTCCGGCGAAACTATGCCTCGGAAGTCAACGCATCAATCATTTCAGCATGTGCCGGGTACGCTTCCAACAGCATTTGTCGACCTGCCAATTCGAAGTCTGCAAAATCAAATCCCGGAGCCATGGTACAGCCACACAATGCAAAACCCGATGCCACGCGCCCGGCAAACCAACTTCCTGCGGGCGCAATCAATTGCGGCATACAGCCTTTTGCATCTGACTTTCCCAACCATTTGGATTCCAAATCTCCATTCGGATGAATGAAAATCAGTTCCAGCGCATCTCCAGCGTAATGGTGCCAGATTTCATCCGTCGCCAACCGGTGGAAATGGGATGGCTTCTCCGCGGTGACCAAAAAATAGATGGCAGTGCTGGCATTCCGGCTGCCGATGTAGCCTTGCCCCAAACTGTCTTCCTGCAAAATTTCAGGGCTGCGAAACGTCTCCTTGAAATATCCACCTTCAGGATGCGCGATCAAACCCAGTCGGTCGATCCAGTATTCCGCATTTTGGGCCGCCATCAACGCAAAAGGGTGACAGCAAACACTTTTTGCTTGTCCTTTTCAGGAATGGCTTCGTCGCCGACGATTCGCACGGCCACATAGTAGACGCCTTCAGGTACGTCTGCGCCGGATCCTGTTTTTCCATTCCACATCGCATTCTTGTCGGTGGTATTGAAAATCTGCTTTCCCCAACGGTCATATACCGCGATTTGGTAAAAGGCATCCCCGTAGTAATTGAACAGCAATTCGTCGTTGATTCCATCGCCATTGGGTGTGAAGACATTGGGAATGACCAATGAATCGGCAACGATATTGACGGTGGCCGTGCCCCGGCAACCGCTTGTATCATAGCCCAATACCGTGTACAGGATCGACGAAGTCGGTGCAACAACAGGGTCCGGGCATGTGATACAATTGATGCTCGTATCGGGTGACCAGGTATAAAACATCGCCCCGATGGCTTGCAATTGCACGCTCTGTCCTGGATTGATCGTGATGTTGCTGGGGGAGGCCTGCACTTGCAATTGACTTACGGTCACGGCAACGGAAATCGTGCTGACACAACCGTTCGTGAGGTCGGTGACCAAGGCGGTGTAAACGTTGTTGACGTCGGGTGAAATGACAGGGTTGGCAATCGAATCATCGCTGATGTATCCTCCAGACGTGCTGAGCCATTCGACCAGATAGTTGCCCGAGCCGCCACTGATCTGCACATCCAGTTGGATGCTGTCGCCCAGACAGATCGTCGAGTCAGCCCAATGGTCAAGATCCAATTGGAAAACATCGATATGAATTGAATCAATGTAACCACAACCCGACAGGGAGTTGAAGCCCGAGAGGTAATAAGTGGTATCAACCGGTGGAGAAATCACCGGATTCGGAATCGTGGGGTCACTCACGCCAACTGCGGGCAACCAATTCCAGGTGTTGACACCTGAGGAGCCAAATGTGTTGGTAATGTTGATCACGCCGTTGTTGCAAACAAAGGTGTCGGGCATCGTGATGTCGATGGAGTCAGCGACATTGACGATCACATCCGAACTGACACTGGCTGTGCAGCCATTGGCATCGGTGACCGTTACGGTGAAAGTCGTGGTCAATTGTGGTGCAACCGTCACAGCTGCAGTCGTTTGGCTATTGCTCCAAGCATAGCTGTAGGGCGTTGTGCCGCCGGCTCCGGTAGCCGAAATCGTACTCGTTTGACCAGCACAAATCGTGTCAGGATTAGAAAAAGCTGTCACGGTTGGGGATGGCAAAACCGTAAGCGTGATGCTACCGACGGTGCTGCAACTGCTTTGATCGGTGACAGTCACCGAATAAGTCGTAGTGGCACTTGGATTCACTTGTATGGAGGCGGTAGTGCCACCTCCCGGGCTCCAAGCATAGGAATAGGAACCTGTACCGCCCGTTGCGGTTGCGGTCAATGTGGCAATCGACCCGTCACAAAGGGTATCCGGATTTGCGGACAAACTCACGTCGGGGGTGTCGACGGCTACCACTGCTACCGTCGCGGTGTCAGAACAGGACGCCATGCCAGATGTATCCACGACTACCAACTGATAGTTGACTGTGCCGGGCGTGACGGGTAGTACCCAAGGTTGGGCAGCAGTTGTTCCGCTCAAATTCGTATTGGGAGTCCATTGATAGGAATAGTCATTGTTGGGGGAGCCGCCCAGCTGAAATGAATCGCCTAGACAAATCGTCCCTGGATTGCCAGTATTTGCACTCGGGAAGGGTTCTACAAACACCGTGACCGTATCTCGGTCATTGCAGCCTGCAATGTTGGTCGCAAGTATGTTCAAGTTGTAGGGGAGTGGGATCAGACTCGTAAAAATCGGATTGGAAATGTTTTGATTGTTGATGATCGGAAAGCCTTGGCCCCAAAAGTAGGTAACCCCTCCTGATGCCTGCAATTGCAAGGGTTGACCGGGACAGGTTGCCGTATCCGGGCCAGCATTGGCAAAGTTGGCATCGACACAAATTACCTGGTTTTGACCGGGATTGCCGCTTGCGCCAGTAAATCCCCACCAAACGTTGCTGTTCCCGCCAAAAACGGTGTTGATCAGGTCGATGTTGGCATTCAACCGTAAGTTGGTCATCGTCGGATAAAAAATCCTGATGTTATTGGTTCCGGGAGTCCAGAGGACTCGGTACGTGCGGCAGGAGCTGTCATTGATGGATCCCCCGGAGGCAATTGCCGGTGTAGGACCTGCAAGCGCAGAGGTGAGAACTCCATTTTGGTGAATCGCGATATGGTTTTGATTGATGTCGGCAACCCCAGCGCCCTGATTGCCCCAGGTGTCCAGCTCAAATGCAATGCTTGGCGTGATTGAAGTGTAGAAAGCATTCGGAGGGACCGCTTCCGAAAATCCAAGGCCATTCCCTCCGGCACCATAAGCGTTCAGACCTTGGCGCTGCAAGACCAAAGCGATCCCGTCTGCGCCGAAATTGAGCGAAGAAGGTCCCATCATGATCGAAAAGCTAAGGTCAAAAGGCTGGTTGAGGTCGAGTTGCACCGAATCCCAAACTACGCCGCGCGTGTTGGCCGTCTGTGGGGTGAGCAAAAAGCAATCGCCTCCCAAGCTTGTAGCGGCATTCGGGGAAGGTCCGGGAATCACCGGAAAGTGCCACTGCGCCTTGAGGGGCGAAGCAACCGAAAATACCATTACAAAAGCCAGGACAAAGACTCCAATCAGATTGCGCATCCGAACAAAAATTTAAGAATTAGCCTACAAATTAAGCGGTTTTTGTTCATTTTTAAAAGCTATTCGATGATGCTGGGCGAATCGGGAGGCATGAATGGCCCGTCCAACAAACCAATCACAATTTCGTCCAGCTTCTCGCACTGTATTTCTTTTCCTAACTTGCGGCCGTCAATGAAAAAATTGGTTCAAAACGCATTGCAGTCGGTGCTCGGCTTTCGCCGGTACCTGTTCTTGTTTTCGATGTTCAAGATTCGCACCCTACGGCGCGATAAAAAGGAGGGAGATTTTTTCCATTTCCTCTCCATGATTCCTGAGGATGCCTTGGTGCTCGACATCGGTGCCAACATCGGCATCATGACCGCTTGGCTCGCCAAACATTGCAAAAAGGGCATTGTGCATGCAATTGAGCCCATTCCCGAGAATTTCGAAACGCTTACGCGTATCTGCAGGCATTACAATTTTGCCAATGTCAGGTTGCATCAGTTTGCCTTGGGGGCCGAGGAAGGTCAACTCGAAATGGTGATGCCCGAAGTCAAAAACGTGAAAATGCAAGGCTTGAGCCACGTGGTCCATGACAGCATCACGGACTTCAACGAGGGCAGGCGCTACGCCGTCCCGCAACATCAACTTGACTTGCTTCCCGAAATCGTGGAGGAGGTCAAAGCCATCAAAATCGACGTTGAGAATTTTGAATACTTCGTTTTCAAAGGCGGCGAAAAGATGTTGCGCAAGTACAAGCCACTGATCTACTGCGAACTCTGGGACAATGAAAACCGCGAAAAGTGTTTTCAGCTCCTCCAAGGCGATCTCGGCTACAAAATCATGGTGCTTCATGGCGGAACCTTGGTTCAGTTTGATGCCAAAATCCACCAAAACCAAAACTTCTTCTTCGTAGGCTAGGGCAGAAGTGCTGTGCACGCCTCCTCCTCACTCACACTCCACACTCACACTGAAAAAGCCGCTCCGGGGTCCGGAGCGGCTTTTTTCGCCTGTGACTTACAAAAAACGTCTAGAAAAATGCTGTGGTTCATATGTGGATACCCATTGGCATCCCAATTTCTTATTCTCAGTAGCTCCAGAGGTGATGCTCGAAGTTGAGCATTTCATTCCGGCGGAAATCTGCCTCGGCCAAAGTGCGCACGCCGCGACCGCTGACATTGGTGACAAAACCGCTAAAGATCCGCTCCTCAAAAATCTCGCGCATGTTGCGGTCCTCGGCATCGTTGAAGGCGTTTTTCCACTGCGTCGCTTCCAAGGTCTCGAGCACATCGCTGAATTTCAGGCAGATGAAGTTTTCGTCAGGAAGCGTTTCGCCTGGATCTACCCAAACCAACCGAATGTACTGGATGTCAAAGATTTCGGCTGACCTGTTTTTGTCGAAGATGCGGTTTTCGATGAATTCGATCACGCTTTCGTAGGGTGCAAGGGAGAAGTCGCCTTCAGTGGCTTGGCCGCTGCCGCTTTGTGCGAAGGTGCCTTGGCCTTCTGCATTGGCGCCGGTTTCATCCACCATCACGTCCTGATCCTCTTCCATCCACATTGGATCGTCTTCAGGAAATTCTGGATCGATCGGATCCTCAAAGTCTGGCGTTTCGTGTTTGGATTGGTCCTTGGCCATCACATCCTCGTAAGTCAGCGACTTGGTGAGGTTGTCCGGGTCGTAGGCGAGGTATTTGCCGGACTTGAGACCGTTCATCAGCGCCGCGATCAGCCCGTTGGTTTCAGGGTAGCGGTTGTTGCCATACAATCCACCGTCGGTGGTGGAGATCAACGGCTTGTTGATTTTTTCGCCGAGGTCGATGCGGTTCACGACCAAGTTGCGCTGGAAGTGGTCGTCGGGACGTGGTGGGATGTTCGCTCCAGGGATTTGGGCCATCACTGGACTTGCAAACAAGCCGGCCACTACGAGGGCGAAGACGGAGATTTTTTGCGTTTTCATTGTTTTCAGCTTAAAAGTTTTACCTGAGTTTTCGCTCCAAGATCTGGGCCCAAATCCTGGTTTCTGTAAGCATAATACCATACCGGATTCAGGTTACAGGGCAGGAAAAACTTTTTTTGGATTCTCCCTTCGAATGCAAAAGAAAATGGCGGCCCAAGAGCCGCCATTTTCTATGTAATGAAATGAAAATCAATTCATTTTATTCCTTGATCAGCTGCATATATTCCTCATTCCCTTCGAATCGGATGCGCAGAAAATAGATGCCTTTTGCCAGATTCGTCAGGTTCAATTCGCCTGCGTGCTCCATTTCCTGTTCAGCAGAAACCATTCGGCCCATCGCATCTAGCAAGGTCACTTGGAACTGGAGTTTGACATTGGCGGCAACGCGTACCGTGCTTCCATTTGCCGGATTGGGCCAAACCGTGAAGTTCATGGCTCCCATGCCGTTTTCGATTCCGACAAGTTCCACGAGCGTCGCCGCAGAGGTATCGGAAGGACAGCCATTCACCCAAACGATCGCGCTGTACAATCCATTCTGGCTCGGGTTGATGCTCGTTCCATTCGTCAGGAGGTAGGCGCCGTTGAAAAACCACTGCACAGAGTCCGCATTGGCTGTTGTCGAAAGGTTGGGTTGCGAAAATGTCAAAACCGGCGCATTTGGATTGAGATGGACGACCGCATTGGTGGTCGCGCTGCCCTGACAACCATTCGAATCTACATAGGTATAGGTCATCGAATGGCTGCCTGCTCCTGCCGTTCCCGGATCAAAAACGCCGTTGGTTACGCCCCAGCCAACATAGGTTCCCCCTGCTGGACTGCCGGAATTGAGCACCATAGCGGGGTCATTTTCGCAGAATGGCCCGATGGCGCCCATGCTCACTTGCGGCATGGCATTGACGGTAATCGACCCTGTTGTCGTGGCTGTACAACCATTCCCATCGACAGCAGAATAGGAAATCGTATGTGTGCCAACACCCGCCGTCGCAGGATTAAACATCCCGTTGCTCACACCCGCACCTGAATATGTGCCGCCCGCAGGCGTCGCACCCGTCAGCGTGAGCGCTTGCGCATCCACGCACAGGCTCTGAAACTGCGGCAGCGTCGCCACCGGTTGCAACACAGTGACCACGACCGTGTCTTGGTCTGCACATAGCCCGCCATCGCTTGCCGTCAATATATATGTGGTCGTCACGCTCGGCGAGGCCGTCGTCGTCGCCGAATTGGGATTGCTCAAGCCCGTCGTGGGTGACCAGGAATAGACAGTGGCACCGCCGGTGGCGCTGCCGCTGAGGTTGGTTGACCCGCCAGGGCAGACCTGCGCATTTGCCCCCGCATTGGCGACGACGTTGCAGGGCAAAACCGTGTTGCAGCAATTGCCGCCCGTACTCAATTGGTAGGGCTGTGCGCTCCAACAGCCGTATTGCGTGAAATAACTCGTCAAGGTGCCACCCATCGTCGTCTGGAAATAGTCCTTGATCTGATCCGCCGTATTGCAGCCACCTTGATTTGTCGCTGTGGAACAGCTGTAAGCGCAAACAATCGAGGAGTACCCATTCGGATTGCTCAATGTTGCAGGGGGGAGGAAATTCACCGAAGTGAGCCCGGGATTTACCCCTGTAATCGTGGTCGTGCTCGGCGAATTGTTGCAGTGGAAGTTGTTGGTACTCACATATCCGGCATACCGTACTTCGGTCACGTTGGCGACAAATGCGCCTGTGAGGTTGATCGTGGTCGGTTCGTAGGTGCAAATCCCGATTTTAATGTTGGGAATGTTGACGTTCACGTCGATGTTCAGAATGCCACCATCGTAGTTGGCGTAGACAAACAAGTTGCCGTTGGGGGAACAGGTGACCTGCGCAACCATGCCGCTGCGGAGTGTGAGCAAGAGCACGAGCGTGAAAACCAGGGAGTAAAATTGCTTCATTGATTTCTTCAATTGACTTTTGTGGGACTCAAGATAGTGGGTTTTGCGGGGAATGTGAAATGGGGAGGGGGAAGCAGCAAACTGTTTTTCTTAGAACTGCTTCCCAGATTTTTAAATGGCAGAAAGCACAAAATGACCGGTTAGAAATCAAGGGCTTTCCACCGGTCCTCGCTTGGGATTTGCGCCTGAACATGAATAAACCTCGGAAGTGGTAAAAGTACGATTTTGAGGTTATTGCAGCCTCAACGAACGATCAACGTGATCTCGATATTGACGCCTGAAAAGAAGATGAATTATCACCTTTTAAAAGGATGCAGGAAATTTGGGCAAAGCGGGGAGCCCAAAATGGAGGGATGGATGATGAGGTTAATGCCTATAGGGAGCGATTTTTGGCGATGATCGATACCTTGTTTTGCGATTCTGGGAAAACGATTGCCAAAGAACGAAGTTTCTTCCATCGGGGGGAGATCCTGCCCTCTCAACTTTCCGCTGGAGAAAAACAGCTTCTGATCATCCTCATGACCGTTCTGGTGCAGGACAATCGGCCCTCGATCCTTTTGATGGACGACCTGAAATCTCCTTGCACATCGATTGGCAAAAGAAGTTGATTGGCTACATCCGCGAACTGAATCCCAACTGTCAGGTGATCATTGCCACGCATTCGCCCGCGATTATCATGGAGGGATGGCACGATCACGTTTTTGAGGTGCGGGATTTGATCACATTCGCAAACGCCTCATCAGCCTTCATCGCGGCCTATCTGCGGCTGTGGAAAGCGACGAGGATAGCCTTGGCGCAACGTGCTAGCGATTACAAACATTTGGGCATTTCGAGATCAATTTGCCTTCCGATATTTGCAAGGAAAACTTCAAGTTCTTGCGCGGAAAACACTGGCCCAAATTTAATACTTACCCTTTGGATCATTCGGGAAGTCAAGGACATTCTTGAGAATCCGTTCATTTTCAGAAAACTACTTCTGTTTCGCGCCAAGTTTGCATCAGCTTGGCGTGCTGCCCCCCCCCGAACGCCCCCCCGCTTGGGTTTTGAGGAGGTGATGCTCATTCCGGTGATCTTGAGTTGTTTTTTGGTTGTCCTTTAAGGCAATGGGGACAGCACTTTGATTCAATTTTGATGGATTGTCAACCGCCCCAATGGATACCCTGAATATTGCTTTAGACGAATTGAAGTCGCGCGTGGATGCCAAGGTGGCGGAGTTGGAACGGATGTTTCCACATACCATAAGGGATGCCATAAGGCCATCGGATTCGACCTATTTGTTTGCGAAGGGTCATGCCATCCTGACCAATGTGGTGTTGTCTTCCCCAGCTGCGCATTTGGAGAAGTTGGCTTCCTTGAAGGGTGCCGCTTTACCTGTAGAGACCCGAAATCAGCTACTCAGCAAACAAAAAAATGCACGCCTCAGCATCGACAAACTCATTCATGCCAATACAGAATTCAAAACCTGTACGATCAAAGCCGACCTAGACCTTCAAGGCCCACATGCGTGTGACAAGAGCGCATTTGACCAACAACCTCGGCTTGTCCCTTTCCGGAACGTGGACTAGACAAGCCACCACTGAGTCATTTGGGCCTTTCAGCACCCGCGCCCGGGACCTCCGTCGGGTGTCCGTGGTGCGAGGACTCCACCGTCGGCCCGCAGTAAGCGGGCCCTTGCCCGTAACGGTTTGCGCCAAAACCTCCTTTTCCGTTCGAGCGGAGCGTTTCGAAGGTGCTTCAGAAACCATTTCCAATGGTTTTGTATTCCGCGGAGCGGCAGCAAATTCGCAGCCAAAGCTGGCGATGCACAAAAATGCGGTTGCTGTCCAAAATTTTCGATTGCGCGCTTTCATTCCAATCCATTCTTTTTGACCATACACCGACGAATCCGACTCAACAGTCCAGCGCGTTGCTCGCTCGACAAATCAGTGAGTTTGCTTTTGTGGCTGCCACCCTCGACCACGTATTTATTGTCAACCACAACGGATTGCAATGCCCATGGGTCATTTTCGCCATAGACAAAAAAGACGGTATGGCCTGCGGGAGCGTCCAGAAAGTCTCTTGCACCCTCCAAAAAGGCGCGGTCAAAGTTCATGGGAACATCCTTGGGCGCAAAAAATTGATTCGGATAGGTTTCCGCTGTGAGATAGTCTTTAAAGGGTTCTAGATCGTATTCGTAGTAACCGAGTTCGGTGTAGAACTGATAAAATGCTGGAGCCCAACGCTTGCGGGTAAGCACGGTGTAAAATTTGGGCGAGACGATAGCATTCAAGAAATCAACGCGCTGTGCTGCGGTCGCATTCGCCGAAGGGATATCTACGCAATCGCCGCCGGTTTGCCAGAAGGAGTAGGGGAATTCAAGCAATGCATAATCCAGCACCACCGCCATTTCCAAGTCCCCAAAGTCAAGTTTTTGTGCCATCGCAGCCGCGATGAATGCCGGAAAAATGCTGTCCTTGTGTTGGAAGCAGTACAGTTGAAAGTCAGCAACTTGTTGTCCGCAGGGTGTTTCCATCAGCGGTTTGAGCAGTGCATCGGTCGTGATGGTGGGACCTTTTTTGACCGCTGTTCCGAAGACCAAAGTTGCGGAAACATCGTCGGGAAAGTACATCCGATGCGCCAATGCCGCTTGACCGCCCTTGCTCGAACCCGTTGAAATCCAGCTTCCGGTCAACAATTTTCCGAGCAGTTCCCGCACCAAGTGCACATCCGCGGCCGCCTGTTTGGTGGAAAGTTTGCTGTAATCCAGCGTCGAAGGTTGCGATTTTGAGAAGAATCGGTGTTCCACCACCACGAGATTGGCCTGCAACTGCTTGGAGAGCTCGTGCTGATAGTCGGGCTTGGCGGCATAGTCGACACCATAGCCCTCCGTCACCAGCACAATGGGCGCATCAATCGCCCGGATTCCCAAGAAAACGCGGTGAGAAAATGTGCCGCCCGTTGAGTCTTCATGGTCAAGCAATTGCGGAATGGAAAGAATAAAATAGCCCGCAGGAAACTGCGGATTGCCGATCTCCGTGACGGTAACGCCGGGCAATTCGCTCAGTCGGTCGAGCATGTAATTGCCTTGCGCAGAGATCGTTCCAGAGAAGCGCAACAGAATTCCCAGTAAAAAAGCCATTCGTAGCAATCCCGACGCTTGGCTCCGCCGCAGGCTTTTCAAATGGAAGAGGAGGATGGATGGAAAAATCAATATTGCCGGTTTTCTCATAACGCTTCAGTTGACAAAGTGCTTTGGATGGCCAAAATCCGCTTAAATCGGCTTGCTCAAACGACCTCTTTGAGAAAATCAATTGCTTTCATCCATTGCGTACTCAGGCGGAACGAAGATAGCAAAAATTTGCTTGGTCTCAGCAGTATCGAATTTGGTGCGAAGCGTTACATTCGTTTGAAAATAGGAAAAGAATGAAGAAGTTGTTGTTGGTCAATGCCTTGGTGTTGATGTTTGCAGTGAGTGGTAATGCCTGTTTCAATGGCTTTGGAGAGTCATTTGGGGAAAGTGTGCGCATGTCCCAAGCATCATTCCCGGTTCCCAATGGCCATCCGGTCAATACCAAAGATGAAGATGTGACGGAAACCCTTGATGTCCTTAAAAGGGAATATGAAAACGGTGAATTTGAATTCTCCATCGACTATGGCCTGTACCTCGTCTATGACAAGCAATACGAAGAAGCCGAAAAAGTCTTTCGCAACATCGTCGGGAAATGGCCCAACAAATACGAAGCAGCCTCCAACTTTGGGACCATCCTTGAAGTCAATGGCAAAAACGCCGAAGCCCTCAAATGGATCAAAAAGGCCATTTCCATCAATGCCAATTCCCACGATGGCTCCGAATGGCTGCATGTCAAGATCCTCGAAGCAAAGTTGAATCCAGCGAAAAATGGTCAGGTGCCACACTTACCGGCGTCGACTTCGGACGTGGTTTAATTCTCGAATCATCCAAATCGACCGCCGAATTGAATAAACTCCAAAAGCAGCTGTTTTCCAATTGAATGAGCGGGTGACTTTCATTCAACCCAAAGATCCGTTTATCGCGGCTTTGATGTTTGAACTGGGGAATGTCACCTTCGATTTGGGACATATTTTAGACGCCTTGTCGATTTACAAAAAGGCGAAGAAGTATGGTTTTGAGGACTCTTTGATCATAACGCGGATACAGCAAGGTCAAATCATTATGTCTGACCTGCAGAAATGCCTTGTTGCAACTGACACCATCATCCACGATTATTCCGCAGAAACGATTCCCGCAGCTACCATTCCGAATGACTCCGTGGCGACAACTCCCACCGCAACAAGCGCCCCGATGGGGCCGATGCCGGGCAGCCCTTGGATGTTGATTGTGATTGTGGGCGGATTGACCGTGGCAGTGTCCGCGCTGATCTATTTTCTGAAGCGTGCAGCCAGATGATCATTCACTGATGATTCGCCAAAGCGATCCTTACTTCCCGGATTGCATGCGCTTGAATTTGATCAGTTTCCACGTTTCGAGCACCATCAACAAAGCCAAGGATCCGCCGAGGGAAGGCCAGAAATGCCAAAACCCGGGGAATTCGAAGGCGAAAATTTGTTGCAAACCTGGAACCGTGATGATCAGCAGCAGAAGTGCAAGGGCGGAAATCAAGATCAGCAAAACCGCTTTGTTCCCTTCGGCCAAGACCGCGATAAAACTCCGGGTACGTGAAAGTTGGGCGACGATCAGGAAAATATTTCCGATGATCAAGGCTGAAAAGGTGATGGCTCGGATTTCTTTTTCAGAATGCCCTTCGCCGCGTGAAAAGAGATAGACACCGAGCACCATTCCCATGAGCAACAATCCTTTAATGGCACTTTGGAAAATGCGTTTGCCCCCAAAGAACATTTCATCCTTGTTGCGCGGCGGCCGTTCCATGATCCCTTTTTCCTCATTTTCTGATTCGAAGGCAATCGAACAAACCGGGTCAATGATCAGCTCCATGAACACGATATGCAGCGGCAAAAGCAGCAAGGGCCATGTCGAAAGAAATGCCGGAATCAGGGTAAAACCGATGATGGGGATGTGAATGGCAATGATAAAGGCCATGGCCTTCTGCAAATTGTCAAAGATGCGCCTGCCCAAGCGCATACCCGAAACGATCGACGCAAAATTGTCGTCGAGCAAAACCAAGGAAGCCGCTTCGCGCGCCACATCCGTTCCTTTTTTGCCCATGGCGATGCCGATGTGCGCTGCTTTGAGGGCCGGCGCATCATTCACGCCATCTCCCGTCATTGCCACAACTTCCCCGTTGGCTTTCAGGGCCTCCACGATGCGCAGCTTCTGCTCGGGCACTACCCGGGCAAAAATGCTCGTGTGTTTGATCTTCTCCCGCAAAGTCGCTTCGTCCAGTTCGTCCAGTTCCTTACCGGTAAGCACAAGTCCATCGGCCGGCAGCCCGATTTCGGCGCCAATGCTTTTGGCCGTCTCGGGATAGTCTCCCGTGATCATGATGACCCGGATGCCCGCCTTGTTGCAGAGCGCAATGGCAGCCGGCACTTCCGGACGGATCGGATCCTCCAAGGCAATGAGCCCCAGAAATTTGAATGTAAATTCGGATTGGGTTTCCGGCAAAGCCTGCCCTGCCGGATGCGCTGCTTCCGCGACGCCAATGACGCGTAATCCCTTGGCCGCCATGGCAAGCAAAGCCTCCTTGATCGGTGCGATTTCCGCGGGACTGAGTTTGCACAGCGCCGCAATTGCCTCAGGTGCCCCTTTGGCAGCCACAAGCGACGGCGTTTCCCCGACCGCAGCGAAGGCACGGCTCATCACCAACTGCTCATGCGTCAGGGCGTATTCCTTCAAAGCCTTGGGTGAAGGGGCCGTTTCCGGAAATTGGGCCGCGTGTGCAACCAAAATGGCCTTGTCCATCGGATCAATCGAATCTTGCGGCGTGGCGGCATGGGCAATATGCATCAGGGATTGTATTTGCGCGATTTTTGCCACAAAGTCCGCTTTGCCGATGTGAACGCCATCCGCATAAACCTCGGCGACAGCCATTTGATTTTGCGTAATCGTGCCCGTTTTGTCGCTGCATAAAACCGTCGCCGAGCCCAAAGTCTCGATCGCCGACGGATTGCGCGTGAGGACATTCTTCTTGGAAAGCCGCCAAGCTCCCAATGCGAGGAAGACGGTCAGGACAACCGGAAACTCTTCGGGCAAAATGGCCATCGCCGAACTCAAACCGTTGAGCAAGGATTGCAGGAAATTGCCGCGGGTGAAGTAGAAAAGCAAAACAACGGCAATGGTGAGAAAGATGGCGATGAAGGCAAGCACGCGGATGAGCACCTTCATTTCGCGTTGCATCCGGGTTTCCACCTGCTCGATTTTGCTGAGTGTCGCACCGATTTTCCCGAATTCGGTGGATGGCCCGGTTTGCCCGACTTCTGCAACAGCCCGTCCGTGGACCACAAGGGTTCCACTGAAGACGCGGTTGAGCTTGTCTTCTGCGGTGGCGTCAAGTTTTTTTGAAACGGGCAGCGACTCGCCGGTCAGCATCGATTCGTCGACGGTGAAATTGGTCGCTTCGAGCAGGGTGGCATCCGCGGGCACACGGTCACCTTCTTGGAGGATCATCACGTCACCCGGCACCACTTCGCGTCCAGGGATGCGAATCTCTGCGCCGTCGCGCAGCACGAGTGCCCGCGGACTGCTCAGATTTTTGAGCGCCTCGAGGGCGCGCTCCGTTTTGCGGTATTGAAAAAAGGTAATCCCGATGATAATGAAGATCGTCGACAACATGATCGCGCCTTCCTTGTAGTCGCCGAGCACCATGTACAACACGCCGCAACTGATGAGCAGGAGGAACATCGGTTCCTTCATCACCTCCAAGGCGATGCGCCCGACATTCTTGGGCGCAGCCGTCGCAAGCTCATTGTAGCCAAACTTTGACAATTGTGCCGCAACCGTGGCTGAATCAAGACCTTTTTTCATAATAACTTTGATCGCCGACAAATTACGCTCAATCCGTTTTCTCCACGAGGAAATTTCTTAGGAGAATGGATGATAAATATCAGCTTTATTCTTGAAGCGTCAACCAAGAATCATTCCCTCAAAAAGGCCTGCAAATTGGGTTTGATTCGTGTGTAAATGTTTGATAGGTAGTATTTTGGAATCAAAATGTTCCTTCCGAAAGACAATGATTTTCAATCCCGATCTGTGAATTTTGTACAATTTCCGAAGCATACTGTAAGGTACCTCGGCATGAGCTTTCGGAATTTTGAATTCTTGTTCCTTTCGGTACAAAGAATTGGGTCGGTGGACATAAGGTTCAGCGTAATCTAGGAAAATGGGAAATAAATTTAAAGAGGGCGAGATTGTGTATGCAAGCAGCAATCCGCGGTTACCGCTGATCGTGATTTCCTATATTGATGGACTGTATCAATGCCGCGTCGAGGCGGATCCAACAAGGCAAGGACTTGTCTATATGGAATCAGACTTGTCCTCTTTCCCAACGGTTGAGGTTGCTACAGAAAGCACCGAAAAGGGCGGGCGGTCATGTTGACGTTCAAAGTATCCTATCGGGAATTTTGCCAGTACCTGTCAGATTTGTGCATGCCCGGGCCCAAAAACGATGCTGTCGGGGAGCGGACGAAACGCCCTCCGGACCGCCGGCGGGCGGGGCGGGCGCGAAGTGGCACGGCGGCGGCGCCCTTGGTTTGGAAACATTGCATCAGATCTTCCCCCCCCACCCGCCCGGCCCCCACCGAGATGGCGCGCGACCCGGCACCCTGGCACCTTTGCGGCAGGAATCGGGTAAACCAATGCGTCCACATTGCGCTGTGATGTCACAAAGTATTGTAGTTGAGCAATATAGTGGCCACCTGTACCTTTTGCAACTTTTACAACATTCGATATAAGCAACGCTGAGACTGCCCGGCGTAGCTTGCCTGAAGTTGCAAGTTAATGAAGCGTTGAAAATTTAATTCCTTATGAAAGCACTTGTCTATCACGGTCCAGGTCAGATCCTATGGGAGGAAAAACCCAATCCTACCCTCCAAGAAAATTCGGATGTCATTGTAAAGGTTCTCAAGACCACGATTTGTGGTACGGATCTGCACATTCTCAAGGGAGATGTTTCCACAGTCGTAGCCGGGCGGGTGCTCGGTCACGAGGGTGTGGGTGTGATTACTGCTATCGGTACTTCAGTAACCAATTTTGAAGTTGGTGACCATGTGGTCATTTCTTGTATTACCTCTTGCGGGAAATGCGAAAGCTGCAAACATTCCATGCTCTCCCATTGTGAGACAGGCGGATGGATTTTGGGCAATACGATTGACGGTACCCAGGCCGAATTTGTGCGCATTCCGCATGCAGACAACAGTCTTTATTTGATTCCTTTGGAGGCCGATGAAGAAGGAATGGTGATGTTGAGTGATGTCTTGCCGACCGCATTTGAATGCGGGGTGTTGAATGGCAAGATCAAACCTGCCGACACGGTTGCCATCATTGGTGCGGGTCCCATCGGCCTTGCGGTGCTCCTGACAGCCCAATTTTATACCCCTTCGATGCTGATCGTGGTCGACCGCGACGCCAACCGTCTGCAGGTCGCGCACGATTATGGTGCAACACATATCATCGACAGCCGCATCGAAAATGCCTATGAAGAGGTGATGAAACTCACCAAAGGCAAAGGTGTCAATGTCGCCGTAGAGGCCGTCGGAATTGCGGCCACCTTCGAATTTTGTGAGGAAATCATCGCGGTTGGTGGTCATGTCGCAAATATTGGCGTGCATGGAAATAGTGCCATCCTCAAGTTGGAATCCCTTTGGTCCCGGAACGTCACCATTACCACCGGACTCGTCGATACATCCACCGCTGCAACCTTGTTGGAGCTTGTGCAGGTCGGGAAATTGGACCCGCAAAAGCTGATTACACACCGATTCAAGCTGGATCAAATGATCGAAGCTTATGCTGCATTTGGTGACGCAAGCAATATCAAAGCCCTCAAAGTGATTTTGACCAATGAAAACTGAAAATAATCCTCCCCATCACGATGCTTCTGATTTCCACATCGAAGGAATGAATAAGCAAGTCACCATCAACGGTTTGGTGGTCAGTTACAATGACGTCGGTGCAGCTGATGCCCCTGTGATGATTCTGCTTCATGGTTTTCCCCTCAACAAGTCGATGTGGGCTCCGCAATTGGAGGCGCTAAGGGAAGACTTCAGGGTTATTGCCTACGATATCCGCGGGCATGGGGACTCCGAATCCGGGACCGCAGATTTTTCCATCGAAATGTTTGTGAACGATTTGCTCTGCTTTATGGAAACCTTGGGACTGGAAAAAGTAATCCTGTTTGGGTTTTCCATGGGAGGCTATATCGCACTCAATGCGGTGGAGCGTTTTCCCGAGCGATTTGAAGCACTGATATTGAGTGATACACAGTGCATTGCCGACACGCCCGGAATCAGGGAGAAGCGCATTGCGTCGATGGACCGGATTTTGGAAAACGGGGTGGAAGCCTACGCGGATGAAATCCTGGTCAAATTATTTGCGCCTGCGTCCTTTGTCAGACACCGTCCGGAGGTAGAGGCTGTGCGCGAAATGATTGTCAATACCTCTACCGAATCCCTTTGCAATACCCTGTTTGCCTTGGCCGCCCGCAAGGAGACCCGTGGCAAATTGATGGAAATCGGAATTCCCACCCTGATTTTGGTGGGGAAAGAGGATCAAATTACGCCACTTGAAGCTTCCCAATTGATGCATGGCAGAATCCGTGGTTCGGTTTTGGCCGTTGTGGACCATGCGGGTCATCTTGCCAATATGGAGAATCCCGTGGTGTTCAATAAGCATTTGGTGCATTTTGTCGCGCAGTTTACCGACGTGCGCGTAGCCATCGGGAGATGGGCCTGAGGCACCGAAACACCGAACTATTGGTCAACTTGACCTTGGTAGAAGCTGAAAAAGGGTCGCAAAAAGTACAAGGGAATCCTTGACCTGCGGCCCTTTTTTAATTGCGCTACCACTTGGTTCATGCCCGCAATTTTGGGACAAACACATCCGTGACTTATGCAAATCATCGCATGCCTTCTGTAAGCAATGCCGTTGTCAGGAGACGCAATTTTGTAGCGTGTCAAACTTCAGACACTTGATTCCCTTTTCAGACGCAATAAATTGAAGAAAATGAATTTAAGAAAACTCTTTCCCATCCTTGCGATAGCTTGGGTGGCATTATTTGTAGGTTGTAAGAAGGACGATTTCGTTGAAGTCGACGGGAAATGTCCTGTTGTGCTCGTGACGAGTCCAGCCAACGGTGAGATCAACGTTGCCTTGAACAAAGTCATCACCGCAACCTTCAACGAGCCGATGAATCCGCTCACCATTACACAGGCATCGTTCACCATTCAAGGTGGAACTGCTGTGGCCGGCACAATTTCCTATGCGGGAGAAACTGCTTCCTTCACGCCTTCGAGTCCGTTGTTGAACAATACCACTTACGTGGGAAAGATCACAACTGCGGTGAAGGATCCAGCAGGCAATGCCCTGCAGACCAATTATATCTGGAGCTTCAGCACGGGCGCATTGGTCGCTCCGATGGTGATTTTTACAGATCCAGCAGATGGTGCAACCGGCGTCGTGCTCAACAAAGTGGTGACAGCTACATTTAGCATGCCCATGGATGTTGCAACACTGACAGCGGCCAATTTCACCGTGAGAATGGGCGGCAATATTGTGGCAGGAACGGTTACCAATACCGACACTACGATTGCATTTACAAGCACTGCCAACTTGGTCGCTGACTCGGTTTACACGGCAACAATTACGGTAGGCGCGAAGAACCTTGCCGGTGTCGCCATTGCTCAAGACACATCTTGGAGTTTTACCACGGGCACAATTTTGGCACCAACGGTAATTTCTACTGTGCCGCTGAACAATGCGACAGCTGTTCCGCAGAACCAGATCATCACGGCCACATTCAGCGAGCCGATGAATCCTGCGACCATCAACGGTTCCACCATGCAGGTGCGTGATGGTTTGACGCTTGTACCAGGCACTGTAACCTATTCCGGTTCGACAGCCACCTTCACCCCGACCACCAACCTGCTCGCCGGCACTGTCTACACCGCCACAATCACCACAGGCGCCCAGAATATGGCCGCTATCGGTTTGGCAAACAACTATGTCTGGACCTTCACCACTGTTGTGATTCCAGCCCCAATGGTCATTTCAACGGTCCCTGCCAACAATGCCATCGGTGTCCTGCGCGGTCAAATCATCACCGCTACATTCAGTGAGCCGATGAATCCTGCCACGATCGGCACCATCAGCTTCACGGTGAAAGACGGCGTGATTCCGGTATCGGGCACAGTCACCTATTCAGGTGTCACCGCAACCTTCACACCGACGACGCAGTTGAATCCAAGCACATTGTACACGGGAACGATTTCGACGGTGGCCACAAGCGCCGCGGGCGTGCCGCTTGCCAACAATTATGTTTGGACATTCACCACGATCGTGATTCCACCACCGACCGTGATCTCGACCGACCCGATCAACAATGAAACGGGCGTCTTGGTCAACAAAGTGATCACGGCAACCTTCAGCGAAGCAATGGATCCTTTGACCATCAACGGCTCGAGCTTTACGCTGAAGCAAGGTTTGGTGACAGTTCCCGGTGCTGTGACTTATGTCGGCAACACTGCTTCCTATACACCAACCTCAAACTTGGCCTCGGGAACGGTTTACACCGCTACGATTACCACGGCAGCAAGAAGCTCAGCCAACAGTATTCCGATCGCGACCAATTATGTCTGGACCTTTACCACCTTGGTGATTCCACCGCCGGTGGTGATCTCGACGATCCCTGCCAATTTGGCTACCAACGTTCCCCTGATTCAAGTGGTCAGTGCTGACTTCAGCGTGCCGATGGATCCGCTCACCATCAATACCCTGACCTTTACCCTGAGGAAGGGCGTCACAGTGGTGCCGGGTGTGGTTGGCTACAGCGGTACAACAGCAACGTTTACGCCCAATACCTTTTTGGAGTCGAATGCAACCTATACCGCTACCGTCACCAATGGTGTAAGAAGTGCCCAGAACGTGAACATGGTAAATGATTATGTTTGGACATTCAATACGGTGCCGCCGCTTGGACCACCTCCCGTTGATCTTGCTTCGGCAGACGCTTATGGTATCCTCGCAGGTGTTGGTATCAGCAACAATGCCGGCTTCAGCGAAATCCATGATATGAATGTTGGCATCAGCCCGGGCGTGCGCTCATCCGTCACCGGATTCCCGCCTGCGGTCGTCATCAACGGTGCGATCTACTGCTCCGACGACGTCTCGCCTCCTGGAATTGCTGCCCTGCTCATTCAGGCCAAGCAAGACCTGACCAATGCCTATCTTGCAGCTGAAGGCGCAAGCAGCCCTGCTCCGGTCACGGTTTCAGGCGACATTGGTGGCACCACTTTGGCGCCAGGTATTTACAAGAGTACCTCGACCTTGATGATTCAATCGGGTGACCTGACCTTGGATGCCCAAGGCGACATCAATGCAACCTGGATTTTCCAAGTTTCCTCAGCCTTCACGACCGTCGGCGGCGCCGGTGGAAACGTCATCCTGAGTGGCGGTGCCCAAGCCAAGAATGTCTTCTGGCAGACGGGCTCTTCGGCCACCATCGGTGACTTCACCATCTTCAAGGGCAACGTACTTGCCTTGACCTCCATCACCATGAATTCCGATGCTGTGGCCCAAGGCCGCATGTTGGCAAGGAACGGCGCGGTTGTCATGACTAGCACCAACATCATCACCAAACCTTAATCCAACGCTATTATGAAAGTCAAGAATATTTTCACCAAGGGGGCACACAAAGTGTGCTCCCGATTGGGCCTCGCAACGAGAAGCCTGCTCGTGACCGGCATGGTCGTCGCAGGTTTGCAAAGCACAGCAGTTGCACAGCAAAAGCCCGAATATACCCCCGCATCATGGTGGTTTGGCCTCGCAGGCGGCGGCAACCTGAACTTCTACCAAGGTTCGACCCAACGCCTTACGTCTGATCTTGTCGCCCCAATGGCCTTCCATTCGGGTATTGGATTGGGTGTGTATGCTGCCCCTTTGATCGAATACCACCGCGCCACTTCCAACTGGGGCTTGATGCTGCAGGCAGGATATGACAGCCGCAGGGGTAAATACAATCAGGAGTTTTCGCCTTGCAATTGTCCACGTGACCTGGCCGTGCGTGTCGGTTACATCACTGCCGAACCGAGCCTGCGCTTTGCGCCGTGGAAGTCTGACTTCTACATCTTCGGTGGTCCACGCTTTTCCTACAACGTGCGCAATAAGTTTGTGTACAAAGAAGGAACCAATCCCGATTACCCTGAGCAAGTTGCCCCGCCTGATCAAATTGGCGAACTCAGCGACATGAAGCCGTTGTTGATCTCTGGACAAATTGGTGCAGGCTACGACATTCACTTGAATGCCCGCAACAGCCATACACAGTGGGTACTGTCGCCATTCGCTTCCTATCAGCCTTATTTTGGTCAGGAGCCACGCACGATTGAAACCTGGAATATCACCACTGTGCGTGCCGGTGTGGCACTCAAGTTGGGTCGTGGTCGTTTGATTGAACCCCCTAAGGAGGTCATCAAACCTGAGCCAATCGCCGTCGAGGTGGTAGAGCCTAAAGTGGAATTCACTGTGAACGCCCCTGCCAATATCCCCGCCGAAAGGACTGTACGTGAGGTATTCCCATTGCGCAATTATGTCTTCTTTGATTTGGGTTCGACCAAAATTCCTGCCCGCTACGTGACCCTCCGCAAGGATCAGGTCAAGGACTTCAAGGAAGATCAGGTGCAATTGAATACACCTGAAAACATGAGTGGCCGCTCGAGCCGCCAAATGATCGTCTACTACAATATCTTGAACATCTTGGGTGATCGTATGGTCAAGAACCCAAACACAACCATTACACTTGTAGGCTCATCCGAACAAGGTCCACAGGATGGTTTGGGTATGGCAACTTCGATTCAGACCTACCTTGTCGATGTCTTTGGCATCAACATCGACCGGATCAAAGTCGAAGGCCGCAGCAAGCCTGTTAAACCTTCGCAAACAGGCGGCACCAAGGACTTGGCGCTCCTCAAAGAAGGCGACCGCAGGGTCACCATCGAGTCAGGTTCGCCGGTCTTGTTGATGGAATTCCAATCCGGCCCGGGTGCTCCTTTGAAGCCCGTCGAGATTGTAAGTGTCCAAGATGCACCGATCGAAAGCTATTTGACCTTCAAAGTGGATGGCGCAAAAGAATGCCTATTCCTCATGGTCCATTGACGTGATCGACGAGCAAGGAACCGTGCAGAAGTTTGGTCCTTATACCCAGGACGAAATCAAAATCCCTGGAAAATCCATCCTCGGAACCCGTCCTGAAGGTGACTATACCATCACGATGATCGGCGTCAAGAAAAATGGCGAAACTGTCAAGAAGTACACCAATGCCCACATGGTGCTCTGGAAACCTGCGGTGAATCAAGAAGCCAAGCGCTTCAGCGTCATCTTTGAATTCAACGAATCCAAAGCAGTGGCGATGTATGAGAAGTACTTGACCGACGTGGTGAATCCAAAGATTCCACAAGGTGGCAAAGTCATCATCCACGGCTATACCGATATCATCGGTGATGAGGACTACAACGAAACGCTGTCGATTGCCAGAGCCGCTGAAGTCAAGAGCATCATGCAAGCAGGCTTGAAAAAATCCGGTAGAACCGATGTCATCTTTGAGTCCCATGGTTTTGGTGAAAACCCCGATCAGGCCCAGTTTGACAACCGTCTTCCTGAGCAACGCTTCTACAACCGCACGGTGATCATCGACATCATCCCTGCGCAATAAGAATTTCATTTTATTCAGATTATCCCTCAATCGGCTGCCCGCGAAATATCGGGCAGCCATTGACGGTTTATAGGGGGTCAAAAGGACAAGCATACGATTGGAAGGTATTGAAAACTTATTCCTTAGGGAGACAGCATCCACGCAAAGGCTTTGATACAGAAGATACAATGTCAGCCTTCATCCGTGAAACCTGCAACATTCCCATGCGATTGTATCACATAAACCACTTTCAACTCCGCCACCTTTGTAAGGACGCTTTACCTATTGCGCCATGAATCTCAGAAAGGCTATGAAAAGAACATTACATCTCGCAATTGCCACAGTGGCCCTCTTTTTCAACTTCTCGCTCGTCCAAGCCCAGGTTCCCAATTTGGGGACAGCGGTAACCTTTGGTTTGTTTACCTCGGTGGGTGCCATTGACAATCTGGCAAATACAGTCATCACAGGCGACGTAGGGACAAACGTCGGTGCCTTTAACGGCTTCCCGCCTGCCATCGTGATCGGCCAAATCCATGTGGCGGATCCGGTTTCAGCACAGGTTGCAGTGGACGTGAACCTTGCCTATACCGAGCTGGTCGCTAATCCTTGCGGGACAGTTCTTGGGACTGGGCTCGGTGGTGGACAGGTGCTGACCCCGGGCGTTTATTGTATTGGCGCCGCTGCTATACTCAATGGCGATTTGACCTTTGATGCCCAAGGGGATCCCAATGCCGTGTTCATCGTTCAAATCGATGGCGCTTTGAGCACTGGTTTAGGTGCTCAAGTGTTGTTGCTCAATTCGGCCACGCCATGCAATATCTACTGGCAGATCAACGGGGCGGTGACCTTTGGTGACAATTCTGCATTTCAAGGCGTTGTTTTGGCCAATGGGCAAATGACATTCTTGGTGGGCGCTACCTTGGAAGGAAAAGCACTTACGGTGCAAGGTGCAATTGCAATGAATGAAAATACGATCAACAGTTGTGCGCCCGCATTGTTGCCCGTTGCCTTGGTGGACTTTCAAGCGGAAAAAGCAGATGCAGGAGGGTGGCAAAACTGACTTGGAAAACATTGACAGAATCCAATAGCGACTATTTCTTGATGGAGCGTTCCCTGGACGGGATCAAGTTTGAAACGATTGGGAAGCAGCTTGCTGCCGGGTACAGCGATCTTATGATTGCCTATACTTTTATGGATGAAACACCGGCTTCTGGCAACAATTATTACCGGTTGCAGCAAGTAGATCAAGACGGGTTGGCGACATACTCTACCGTGCAGGCCTTGACCTTTGCACAAGGCGTAAGTGTATTGTCTGTTTATCCCAATCCATTCAATTCTACCTTGGTGTTGCGCCTCGATCAGGTGGAAAAGGACGCCAACTTCGAATGGCAATTGTTGGATGCAATGGGCAAACAAGTGATGCATTCTACCCTCAAAGATCAAGTGACCCGTGTGGATATGACAACGGTATCAACGGGGATCTATTTCTACCGGCTCACGCGTAACGGAGTTGTAATTCAGTCGGGTAAAATGATTGCACAAAATTAAACCACCCTTGCGGTAGTCCGAAGTTGTCCCAAACAATTTTCTTGATTTGCATTCGACAACATTGTTCCAAGCTTGATTTTAACACATGTCTACTGAATCAAAAATAGAAGCCATTGCTGCGCCTGCAAAGGAGGAAAAATCTCCCTTTGCAGGCGGCATCGCAGTGGTCAAGGCGTTTTTCCTCACGATCACGCAGTTGACGTGGTTTCTGCTTAAGTACTTTATTGAAGTGCTTAAACCGCCGTATGAATTCAAAGAATTCCTGAAGCAATGTTTCGTCATCGGCTACAAATCGTTGCCGATTGTGGCCCTCACCGGCTTCATTATGGGGGTCGTACTCACGATTCAAGCAAGGCCCACCCTTGCCGAATTTGGTGCAGTTTCTTGGCTACCCGCGATGGTGGCCATTTCCATTGTGCGGGAAATCGGGCCGGTGATTACCGCCTTGATATTCGCTGGAAAAGTGGGGTCCTCGATTGGTGCAGAATTGGCTTCCATGAAAGTCACCGAGCAAATCGATGCGATGGAAGTGTCAGGCATCAATCCATTTAAGTATATCGTGGTGACAAGGGTTTTGGCCGCCACCGTGATGCTGCCGCTATTGGTGGTCATTTCCTGCTCCATTTCGATGTATGGCGCATTTGTGGGTGTAAACCTCCTTGGCGAGGTCACGTTTCAGTTGTTTTTTGCGCAGGTATTTGATGCCATTGGATTCAGCGACATCTTTCCAGCACTGATCAAAACCGTCTTCTTTGGGTTTGCCATCGGCCTCATCGGCTGTTACAAAGGATATACTTGCAACAAAGGCACCGAAGGTGTCGGTGAAGCCGCAAATTCAGCGGTTGTAGCTGCCTCGATTTCCGTCTTCGTGCTCGATGTCATTGCCGTTCAAATCACCAGTATCCTAACCTAATGGAACAGAAAGCAATGGTCGTAGAAATAGAACACCTCAAGAAATCTTTTGGGGACAAAACGATTTTGAGCGACTTCAGCCTGAACATCGCCAAGGGGGAAAACCTCGTGATCTTCGGGAAAAGCGGCAGCGGAAAATCTGTCTTGATCAAATGTCTTGTGGGATTGATCGATCCGGATGAGGGAATTGTCCGAATGTTAGACCAAAATATTGCGTTGCTCAATGGGGACGGCCTCAACGAATTGCGCAAACGCGTGGGCTTTCTTTTTCAGAGTGGCGCATTGTACGATTCGATGACGGTGCGGGAAAACCTTGCCTTTCCCTTACGGAGCCGTAAATCGATGCCCAAAGCGGAATTGGAGGCCTTGATCTTAAAGGCATTGACAGATGTAGGCTTGGAAGCGGCCATTGACAAAATGCCCTCCGAATTGTCGGGCGGTATGCGCAAGCGCGTGGGCCTTGCGCGCACATTGATCCTCAATCCAGAGATTATTCTTTATGATGAGCCCACCACGGGATTGGATCCGATCACCTCCAGGGAAATCAGTCATTTGATCTTGGACATTCAGAAAAAGTACGATGCGACGTCCATCATCATTACCCACGATGTGGCGTGCGCGCGGATTACTGCCAACCGTATCATCATTCTCAAAGACGGAATGGCCTTTGCCGAAGGCAGTTTTGAGGAACTCTCCAATTCGAAAGATGAATGGGTCAGCTCCTTTTTCGATTAACGATAGAATTTAATTCACTATGAAAAAGAATACCGGAAACAATATTAAGTTAGGTGCATTTGTCTCTGTCGGCATTGTCTTGCTGATCGCAGCGATTTACATGATTGGCTCAAGGCAGCATTTATTTAGTACAACATTCAGGCTCAGTGCAGTATTTACCGATATCGCAGGTCTTCAAGTCGGGGGAAATGTGCGGTTTTCGGGTATCAATGTGGGGGTGATCGAATCCATCGAACAAGTCACGGATACCACAGTGCAAGTCGATATGCAAATTGCGGAGCGGAGTCGCAAGTTTATCAAGGAAAATGCCGTTGCAATCGTGGCTTCCGATGGCTTGGTGGGGGATAAGATTATTTCCATCAAGGCGGGAAAGCCGGGCATGTCGGAAGTAGCCAACAATGATTTCATTGCAACCTTGCAACAGGTGGGTTTTGACGACGTGATGGTCGATTTGAAAAGGACAAGCGAGAATGCTGTCATCATCACGGAGGACCTTGCGTTTATTCTGGAAAACCTGGCAGCGGGCAACGGAGCCATCGGCAAATTGCTGTTTGACAGTGCATTTTCCGAGCAAATGGAAGGCGCCTTGGTCAACCTCAAAGAAGGTGCCGGAGGATTTAAGGACAATATGGATGCCGCCAAACACAGCGTTTTGCTCAAGGGCTATCTCAAGAAAAAGGAAAAGATGAAAGCCAAAGCCGCCGAAGAAAAGGCTGCAGCAGCCCAAGAAGCTAAAGAGGCTAAAGAAACCCCCGAAGCAGACGCCAAACCCGCAAGGGTGAAGCGCAATGTGATCGGGAAGGATTGAGGGGGGAATGGCCGCCAATATGGCTTAACAACGACAACAACAACAACAAAAGCCCTAATCGAGGGCTTTTTATTGATGGGAAAAACAATTCGGTGGAAGTGTTCCATGTTTCAGGGATCCATGCAGCACTGCGCACTGCAAGATCGGGAAGTTTGCGGTTCTTGTTGAAGCTGTTTCAGGTCGGAAGTCATGCGGCACTGCACGCCGGCTGACCAGGTTCTTGTTGCGGTTTTAGAGGGTGGTGTTGGGGCCACCGTTGCCGGTGCCGCCGCCATTTCCGTCGCCGCCATTTTGGCCTCCTAGTGATTCTCCTCCCACGTTTCCGCGCCTTGGCGTGGGGGTATTTGATTTGGCGGCTTGCCGCCATTTTTCATCGCCTCACCCCTTTCCCCTCTCCAACGCCTTCTTTGTCAGAGACTTGGAAGGCGTTGGAGAAGGGAGTTCGGGCGGCTTTGCCTTTCGTTTTGAGGTCCGGAAGCTTCCGATTCTCCGAAAAAGTATCGCAATCGGTAATTAGCTTCGTTGATCTGAAAATTGAGTGGCAATGTTGCCGTATCGCGATTGTGCTGAAATTGCATCAAGTTTGGTGCTGTGGTCTGGTCCGGCAGCTTCGGATACTCGGAACAGCTTCCGCACCAGGTATTTAGCATCGCCGATCTGAGGATGGCCTAACGTTTTGTGGTACCCGAAGCAAACGGTACAGTCATTCGCCGGTCGACACAGCAATTTTATGAGGCTCGAGCTTACTAAGTCACTCGAGTCCTCGCAATCAAATTGGATTCAAATTTACTACCTACATTGTCTGCATCGAAATAGCATGAAGGTTGTTAATGTTGAATGACTAGCTTCTTTGTCACCGTGGCAGCCTTGTGCTGTACTTGAACGAAGTAAAGCCCATCCGGAAGTGAAACGGATGAAACTGAAATCGAGTGGTCACCCTTTGGGCATGCAACGCCATCTAGGATTCGAAGAAGCTCGATTCCAGCGGCATTCAGCAATGTTGTTTTAACAATTTCGGCGTCTGCAAGATGAATATTGATGTGAACCACATCGTCGGCTGGGTTGGGATAGACTGCGAGTTGAAATGCATCATCGTGAACCTCCTGCTTGATGGATGGAAGGGTTTCAGTGTTGTCAGGGTCGATTCCCAAACTTTCTTGCGTAAGCGCATCGAGGTCACCTGAATGTAGGTTCGGCAATTCAGGATTGGCAAGGCGAAGCTGAGGACAGCAGGCGACGGGTTCTGGAACAATGTCGACATCCGCGCCAGAATCTATTCTGAAATCCGTGTCAGGTCTCGTGTCAAAGCCATTGGTGAAATGAAAGCCAAGGTTGCTGGTACTTGCAGCCCAGAAATAGGGAACTCTGATGGCTTCATCACTTCCGATGATGATCGAGTCGCAAGCATACCAGTCGTGGGTACCGTAGTAAGGGCCACCATACAGGTGCAATATTTGATAATGCGTCGGCGAAGGCTCGAGTCCAAAAAGTGGGGGCACGTAGTTTGGGGCAATGGAGAAGGTATCATAGGCATGGTCATAGAGGGTAAACAAATCATACCTTTGTGAAATTTGTGTTCCGCAATTTCCCAAGGTTACGACGATTTGGTAATAGTTCGGGACATTTAAGAACTGAGCGGCATCATTGCGATTGTCCCAACGCAGAGATAAATCCTCAAATCCATTTACGTTTTGTTGTACATCCGTGTAAACCGTATGCTGCCACCTGTCGATCACTTCCATGGTGTACCAACTCACGTTGTTGATATTGCTGAGCACCCATTCATCAAAAATACCATCGCCATCTGGAGTCATATAGGGTCTTGCACTGTTATTGTTCCATGAAATCAAACCATTTGGATCGCATGAGGAGCAGGTTACCGGAAACTCGTCAACGTGAAAGTTGTCAACAAAAAGGTAGCTTGATGCATTTCCTCCGGTCCTTACGATCGTGTCATAGTACCCGTCAAATAACCAAACAAACCAATCAAATCGATTTGAATAGGGAGGTGGGACTGTAAATGTATAGTCATAAGTATGCCACTGCCCCATGAGCTGACGATCAAGTGTATCATGTATTACATGGTAGCTGGTATCGTTGATTCCAGTTCCAAAGTAAAGATCAAAGACGTATGGATTAGTGTCGCAGGGGATAAAATAATCGAAGGAAAAGTGGTAGGTGCGGTGGCGTAATTTATGTGCCATTTTCTGCTGCAATCCTTCGCCTCGAGGAGGGGTAAACTTCACAACGCCAGCATAGTGTGGTCCATCGCCATTTGGAATGGCTGGCAGATTGTTCCATACATTTTCCCCTGCAAAGCAGCCCAGTGCGCCGTGAACGAAACCAGGTGCATTGTAAAACCAGTCAGTTGTAGTCTGTTTGTATTGTCGCCATCTAGCGCAATGTGCATCTAGTTCTGAAGTATGTCTTAGGTAATTGTTGTCACCATTCTCAAAGCTGTGATTCCGGATGAGATTGGTCGGTTGTCCATTACCTTGCATTTGGATTCCAAAGAAAAGGACAAAGGATAACAAAGCAAGTAGTTTTTCAGGGACTACGATGTGTCTTGAGATTTTGTGCGACCCTTTCATTGCAAAGTGTAAATTACGGGTGATTTTTGCGAAAGTTAGAATTGAAAGCAAAGATTCAGCTCTGGCCAAAATTGCCATTTCCGATTCCCATTGCCTATGTATTTTTGATTTAGAATTTCAGCGGATGCTTCCAATTCCAGACGATTGGTCAACCTCATACCTATTCCCGAACGAAGTCGCGGAGAGATTCCAAACTCATTAAGAAAAACAACGGGAAGGCCGACGTCCGAAGGATATAATTTGGCATGACGCCAAACGATTGCGGTTCTTGGATCAATGAACCAATTGACTCGTTTGACATCACTTCCAAAGTATCCACAAAACCGAATACCCAAAATTAGGGAGAGGTCATTTTGGTGGGTGCGGCCGTCTAGAAATCGTGGTTCTATTGGAGGATTATTTGAAGGCCATTCAAAGAATCTGACAAATTCGTAATACTTGTTTCGATATTCTAAATCGATATGAAATGAGATGTGCTTTGAATCCCGAATTGTGCGTTGAAATTCTCCAGAAAAACGAAGATTGGCCCTATTTAGTGCAGAATAAATTGGGTAATAGATTCCCAAAACATCAATTTTCAGCGCATTGCGCCTATTCTTGACGGGTTCTTGCCCGAAGCACCTTCCTCCGATCGTCACAACGACAATCAGCAATAAACATTTCGCTATCCTACGCATATCCATCCTCCATTCAAAACCATACCCCAAGACTTACCTCGGGATAGGCATCTATCTTATAAATATCCGACCCTAGCAGTCGATAAGGTCCCACATCGCCTGAGATCTCTAAGCCGATTCGTCTCAGGATGCGGAATTCTACACCTCCACGAAGGCGCGCCGTCGCGCCCAATCGATTTTTTCGGCCATAGTCCGTCATTCCTCCAGCATCTTGAAACTTGGCATGACTTGCGACGATTCCTGCTCGTAGTTCAGCATACAAACCTAGACCGAAGCCATCACGTTTGATCAGGCCCTTTGTCAATCGTGGACCCGCGAGCAGGTTCAAGTCCATTTGGTGCGAAACTGCAAAATCCATCCAATTGCCATTCGGATTATACACTGAAAACACGTCTGGACGCTTCGAAAACATGACCTCGCCTACCATGGAAAGGTATTGGATATTCGGCATCTTCCGTTCATACCTCAAGTCCGCATTCCACCAAAAAAACTGAAGGGTACCTGCACGTATCACCATGACCGGGCCCAACAAGTTGGTTTTGATGCCATTTTTGAGCACGATTTCCGCAGTCTGTCCCCAAGCAGTGGCAAACAACAGCAGAAGGCATAGTGTGCAGATGAGGTTTCTCATTGCTTGATCTCCTTTTTGAGGGCATCGACATCCTGTTGCAGTGCTTGGTTGGTGGCGATGATCTTCTGATTTTCTGCCTTCAATTCCAATAAATACAAAGTCAGTTCTTCTATTTTTTCAAGAGACTTTGCTTGCATTTCACCAAGGTCAATGCCTTCCATGGCTACCTCACCTGCACTTGGAACTCCTGGCAAATGACCGTTTGCCGCGATGAAAGCGGCCACTTCAGAAAGTGGCATCAGTTTGTAATCTGATTGGAATACATAGTCTGCCCAAGCTGGATAAACGTGGGCCGCTTTTGCACGGATATGACCATTCACACAGAGTTTGTATTCTCGGTTCCCCTCAAAAAAATTCGCTGTGCCGACACCAATGTGGTTAGCAACAAGGATATCCCCACCAAATTGCACAGTCTTTGCGGACTGCATGTTCACCTTAAGCTTTGAATTTTGGTTACCTCCAGTTTCAAGGAAGCCGTCTGTGCCATTGTGCCCAATCGTCATTGCATTGTTGGCATTTGACGCTTGCTGAATGGAAGTGGAGCCATTGGCTGAAACCAAAGCCAAGCTACCTGACCCACCTACTGATTCGACACGCCCAAAGGTACCATTGTGTGAGAGCGCCACGAAGTTCGCAGGATTGGTTGCTTGCGCCACTTTGGTCGTGCCGAGTACAAAAAGTCGTGTCCCAATTGCTGGGGAAGATCCGATGCCGACCGCACCTTGCTCATTTAACTGTAGGCCTTCAGGAAAAGACACCGTCGCATCAGCGATTTGGGATGGCGCCACACTAAATTGCAGTATCCCAGCGGCGGATTGATATTCCATTTTTGCGGCGGTACCAAGTTGGTAGTGATGCTGTGTCGCTCCATTTTGGTACATGTTGAACCCAATGGTCCGCACGACATCGCTGACGCCAAGATCCTGACGGTTGAAGGTCACTCCCATATGGTCATAAACCTGAAATGCTGCCTTAGCGTCTGCACCCTGTACTACGACATTGCCCGCTGGCGTGACACGCATCCGCTCAATCCCGTTGCTGTACACACGAAATGCAATCGGATTGGTCGTACCGATGAAGCAATCTGGACCAGCGGCATTCCCATCGCCATCCCAGATCAAAAGGTTGCAATCTCCACCGCCCGTGCCTGGATCGGTTGCTTTTCCGAGACTGCCATCTGGCATCACAATCACGCTGGCCGTATCGGTTGAGGAAAGCGAGGAGATTCTGACCGTTCCAGTGGCACTTAGGCTCAGTCGTTCGGTGCCGTCGGTCTTCAAAACCAGTGGTGTGGGATTTGTTGTTCCAATAAAACAGTTGGAACTTGGAGCATTGCCGCCTGTTGTCCACGGTGTTTGTCCAAAGCCGCTAATAAATGAGCCAACAGACAACACAGCCATCAAAATGGACTTTTTAAAAGAGATTCTTGTGCACATAGGCATGATTGGTTAAGAAATAGAGGGTTAAAAGCTTGAAGTTAATGACATTCTTGTGGATTCCAAACGGGATTTTACAACACACGCGTAAATCGTGGAGGTGTACACCAAGGGTTTATGTAGATCATAGGAGGCGTAGGCCTCCCGCCGAAACGCCGATGCTGCAGCCAACCGCGTCCCGCGTGCAGGAGCCTCCAGCTGAATTTTGAGGAGCCAATCATTCGTCTGCGATCCAATCGAATAGATATTCGTCCTTGTATTCGATTTCGAATTTTTTGAGGAAGCCGATGTATTCCTTCTTGAAGGACTTTTTGCGATGATGCTCTTTTTGATTCATGATGTATTTGATGATGATGTCCAATGTAGAACGGCTGTAAGAGAAGGCTCCGAATCCTTCCTGCCATCGAAAAGCATGTCTTGAAAATCCGCGTTCCTTGATGAAGGCATTGCTCGATTTTTTCACTTCGCGCACCAAATCGGAGAGTCGGCATTCGGGTCTCAATCCGATCAGGAAATGAATGTGGTCTGGCATGCCATTGATGGCCAGCATTTTTTGGCCGTTGGCTTGGACAATCGCCGTGATGTACCTGTAAAGCTCCTCCTCCCACGAGGCGTGGATCAATGCCTCGCGGTATTTTACCGCAAAGACAACTTGAATGTGCATTTGAGAATATGTATTTGCCATAGCAATATTTGACTCCGCTAGAGTCATTGATGAAAATGATAATTAAACATTTGCCTCCCCCCACCAACATTTGACTCCTCCCGAGTCATCGACCCCAGCGGGACTAAAGAATCTTCCGACATTTCCAGAAATGGCCCTGTACGCCGAATTTGGCCGCTTTCTTGCCTCCAATTCTATCAATATTCCAAGTCTTGCGACCGTCTCGCTGACCCTCGGAATCAGTTTGGAAAGAAAAACGATAGAATTATGAATCAAAAAAATCAAGGAATCGCGGGCAAAAAGAAGACTTCCGTATTGCTCCATCTGGACACTTCCCATCAACGGAAGGAGGACGGAAAAAGCAGGTTCTACCTCAAAGTGCGCGTACAAGGAAAGCCACAATTGTACGACATTCTTCCCGAAGTATACATGGATCGGAAGTATTGGGTTCACGAGACCGACGAGTCGGGTGCCGAGAAAAAGAAAATGCGCATCCAGCACGCAAAGGGAAATCCGAATTCGAGGCAATTGGAGATGACCGTGCTTGGGAAACTGAGCGAGATGATGGGCATCATCGAGGACTTGGGCAACCAAGGCCATGCCGTGACCCATGCCATGATCGGGCAGCGCTGGAAAGGCACTGGCATCAAGACGCTGGTCGAATACATCGAGGCGCGGATGGAGGATGAGCGTGCGGAGGTTCGGGCAAGCACTTTCATCAAATGGCGCTCCTGCCTACGGGCAATCCGAGCCTACGACCCACAGGTATTGCTCACTGAGGTTACGCCCGAATGGTTGCGGGGCTACGAGGAATACCTACGACACATTAAGCCACATGCGAGAATTTTGGAAATAGAGGGCAGCGAAAGGGTTGTTAAGGGCAAAGGAAAGGGCTTAGGGCAGAATGCAATCGTCGGCAATTTCAAGTTCCTCTCGAAATACCTTCGCGATGCGCTCGTGCGAAACTTCATCACCAAGAACCCGATGGAGGTTTTCAGGCATGAGACCAAGGCAAGGAAGAGGCTCCAATGGGTCACGCCGAACAGGAACATCCTTTCTGAATCTGAGATCGCTCGCTTGCATGAGGCCTACGAGGGCAAGGAACTCCTGAATTTGTTTCCAAAAGGCTCGAAGGGCATCAAGCTCCACAACGTGTTGCAGCAGGTGCTTGCGGCGATCTACTCGGGATTCCGTTTCAGTGACATCGCCCAATTCCAAGACCAACTGAAGATGACGGTCACAGACACCCATCTCAAGCTGACGATGCGCAAGGTGAACAAGCAACAAACCATCAAGATCACGCAGAAATTGCGCTCGGTGTTGTCGCTGGAAAACGGAGGCTCGTTGTTCGATGCGCCGATCATGACCAACTCCTCGATGAACACGAATCTCAGGAAGATATTGGATTGCCTCGGGATCGAGAAGTACCTGAGCTGGCACGACCTCCGCAGGACTTTTGCATCCCATCTACAATCCATGAACGTGGACATCAAGAAAGTCTCGAAGTTGTTGGGGCATTCATCGGTCGTCGTGACGGAGAAATATGTCAAGACCCAAGACTACGACCTCGACAGGGCGATGGACGTTTGGGACGACGAACCCGCAAGCCCGACGGGAATGGCAGACCGCAAGCTCATGGGCTTGGTGGTCGATCTCGTGGAGGAGAACCCCGGCTTGGTGCTGCCGACCGAATTGGCGGCGATGCTCGTGCAGTACAGGCGGGCCATGTGATCGTCCACAGCAAACGAAACGGCGATGCATCTTGCCTGAAAGGTGCATCGCCGTTTTCGTTTGGGCCAAACCTATGCCTTTCCTATTGTTTTCCTTGCAAAAGCTATGTGTTTGCTATCCTTTTCCTCTGTTTTGACCATCCATCCACCATACGTTTCCTATCCTTTTCGAGAGGCCGTTTTGCGGTTGGTGATGGCAGCTTGTCACTCGGCGACGGAATATAAGTATGCTCCCCGCCCCTTTCGCTTCTGCCGGACAACCGCCCCAGCCTTGACGAGCTGCGAAAGGTGGACGGAGACCGCATTGTCCACTTCCATTGATTGCAGGAAGAGCGGTTCCCAAGCGACCAACACCGGGCCGATCTCCCTTGCGAGCAGGGGCCGCTTGGCCTCGGTCATCACAAGGATGATCTTGTCCTTCCAAGTCATGCGCGTAGAGTACCCCGCCGGGGCATGGACGCTTCCGAATTCCACTTCGTGCTGCAAGGGCGTGCTTGACATTGCATCGATGATCGCCTCAAGCTCTTCCCGCTCCCGATGCAGCATCTCCTCAAGCGCGGTGACGCGCTTGCGCTGCCTTGCCTCCAGTTCGAGCAACTGCCTGTCGGGTATGCCCCGCCATTTCAGGCGGGCTGTCTCAGCCTCGCTCAAAAGTCCACGTCCCATGCCGAATGCGGTTCATTTTCCGCATTGGGTAAATATCGCGAAAAATTGAAATCGCATTGGAAAACCGCAGGAAAACCGCAAGAAAAGCCTCGGAAAAGCCTATGAAAACCTTCATAAAGGCAGGAAAAAGCTAAGAAAATGCTAAAGTAGGAGGCGGTAAACTGTACCCGAATTGCCAAATGTGGTCGCCTGGATGAATCGCCCTTTCTCCATCGGTGTGAATCTTCTGTGATTGCACGGAAAATCCTTCCTCGCAATCGACTGATTTCGAGGAAACAGCATGACTTTCTGAAACCAAAGGGAAGGTGCTTCTGCTTGGCAATGCCCCGATTGTCAATGCCAATCCGTAAATTCAATTGCGTGGGATTGCCGGAACCGAATAAAAGGAAACGGGCAGGTGGCGCGGCTGCAAGCGATTTCCGACCAGTTGGCGCGGAATCAAATGCAACTCGGATTTTGTCGTTATGGAATCGGCACGATGAATGCACCATGTGTTTGCAGCATGTTGCCTCAGCCTTGTAAATGTCGTAACCTTGTGTATTAGTCTTTGATCGTTCACTATGGAAAAACGGATTATACTACTCCTTTTGTGGATTTTGGTAGCAGTGCCAATGGCACTTGTAGCCCAAAACGACACAGCAAATGGAGCGCCCAAACCAGCCTACCAAGTCACGGGAATCATGGAAACTCCCATCTGGGACGGCAAGCCCATCGACCCGCATTGCGGCAAGGTGTTTGGATGCGGTGGGGAGACATCCCCAAAGGGAAGACTGTTCCAGGACCGCGACCCTGCGACCGCCGACCTGAAAAAGAAGAAAGGAATCATCGTGATGGACACGACCGACGCAGACACTTTCGCGAAGATGGAAGGCGGGATAAGCTTTTGGGACTTTTATTTGACCCAAAAAACAGGGACGGGAAGCTTCCGGGAGGAACCTTTAAGCCAACCACTGGCAAGATGTAGGTTTTTCGGATTTCATGCCTCTGATCCCAAAACGCAAGATCAATTCACCTCGATTAATACTATGGGAAAACGAATTTTACACTTTATCCTGCTGGCAGTGACCATCTTTCAGGGCAGGCTTGCGGCGCAAAACGAAAACGTAACCATTCGCACGGACTTTGAAATGGGCAAGGCTTACCACTTGCAACAAGCTGCAAACTGGATGCCCGCTGCACCGACCTTTACTGTAAACGAGAAAGGTACGATGGGCGACGACCCGAATCCGTTACCACCCTACAATGTTGGGGACGAGAACGAAACCAGCGCGAAAACCTCGGGCACCAATGGCTTCATGGTGAACGTGGGCCGAAACTTTGTAGGAAACCACCTCACGGGCGGCACTCCCTCGGACAATACAGTGGCGATCTCCAATGATGGGCTGATCGTGTCGGCAGACAATTATAGTATCGCCTATTTCAAGGAGAATGGGGACACGATCACACAGTTTGGCTTGCCGTTGGGCAAGTTTTACAGCGACACCACCATGAAACGTGATCCGTTTGATCCCAGGGTGATCTACGACAGCTACGAAAACAGATTCATTTTTGTCTCGCTTTTCCGCTCCAACGATTACAAGCAATCTAGGATGCTGCTGAGTTTCTCGAAGCCCTTGGTTGCGGATACGGTCGAGTGGTATCAATACCAAATCAATTGTGACAGCATATTCACCTCTGCCAGTGAGGCGATGTACTACTTTGACTATCCAAATATCGCAGTCAGCAAAAGCCAGTTAGTGGTGGCGCTTTTGATCCAGAAACGTGACACGAATGCCGGAACGAATTCAGGTGTGACCAATGTTGTCTTCCAGATCGACAAGGGCAGTGGATATGCAAATGCGCAAGGTCTTGCATTTAGATCATGGAAGAACATCGAAAACGCAGATAATCGCAAGGACATCAACCTTGTTCCGGCAATGGACGCGCTCCAAGGTGATTCCTACGATACGCTTTGCTATCTCGTCCAGAACTATTCGTCGGGGAGTTCCAAGTTCTTTTGGTTTGAGCTGAATGGAAGCATTGGCAGCCCGAACGCGCAGCTTCTTGGCCATTCGACCCTCCCTTCATTCTTCTATGCCACGCCAAGCTATGCCTCGCAGCTTGGCGGAAATGGAGGCGACAGGATATCAGTCTTGGATTGCGACATTCAGTATGCCCTTTTTCAAAACAACAAGCTGCATTTCGTATTTACCAGAAGCAACCAAGATTGGGCGGAATTGGTCTATGCCAACATCAATGTCACGACCAATGCGTTCACGCACTCTGAACTTGATGGTGTTGCCAACAGCGAGAATTTCCTACGGCCTTCCATTGCTTGCTATGGCGTGGATTCCACCGATGAAAATTACTTGATCGGGTTCTTGCGAACTGGCCCCAACCAATTTCCTGAAATCTGTGCGGTGAATTACGATAGCACGGGTTGGAGCCTTGCGCCAACCTCGGTGAAGGCTGGCCTCGGAATATTGGACTTGAGGCAAGACCTTGTGGCACCTTGGGATTCATTGGAGCGTTGGGGAGACTATACCTGCATACAAAGGCGGTACAGCGACCCGTTTAGACGGTGCTGGATGGTTGGCGCACATGCGTTTGGGCTTGCGCCCAATCATTTCGGGAAGGTGAGCGGTGTGAATGCCTGGATAGCGGAATTGGGCGACTCGCTTCCCGCAATTGGGATAACATCACCCGTCATTGCCCTAAAATTCATGATCGCCCCTAACCCTGCCAGCAACACCAACAGTGTCGTTGCGCATTTCCCCAATACCTTGATCGGGACAATCGTTGTTGCCAACCTGCAAGGCCAAGTATTCGCAGAAGTCACGTTTTCAGGCAAGTATGCCGAGATTCCCGTTGCCGATCTTCCCGATGGCATGTATTTTGTCACTGCAAAAACCAAAGGTGTAAAGTATGAAACTCAGAAACTTATTGTCCGCAATTAGTCTTGTCGCCCTCATTTCCGCTTGCCAGCCCCCTGCGCAAACCAACGATGCCCGGCGTGAGTTGGACTCAATCAGAACCGTCCTGAACCATCGGATCGATTCCTTGGAGGCGGTGACTGGCACCCTTTCAGATAGCCTCGAAGCAATGCGAATAGCACAAAATATGCTCAAGGACTCTCTGGCCCACAAATCGGAAAAGCAGCCCAAGCGACCTCCGTTTGTAGCCCGCGACCTCAAAAATGGCGATATTAAGGATGGGGAGGATGGGCCAAGAAAGGGAGGCAAATAGAACCTCCTCGGCTGGCCAATACGATTCAATGTATTCTCGAAAATCAATCACACGAAAATCCCTCCGCAAAAACTTGGAAATATGAAAACACGCTTCACTCTGCTCATCTTCACAATCACCTTGGCGATCCTTGCCAGTTCGACCTATTCCCTCCATGCACAGCTAATCCCTGTCCCGCTAGAAAGGCGCATGGCCACCGCTCAACTCGTAATCGAGGGTGAGGTGATCCACTCCCATAGTTTCTTTGGGGACAACCGCAACATCTACACGAGCCACATCGTGCGCATTGACAAAATTATCAAGGGAAGCCCCGCCATAGCCACATTGGAGATTATCTTGGAGGGTGGCACGGTCGGCGGAAAGTCACTTTGGATCAGCGACCACTTGGTTTTGGGGCCAAAGTCTTCGGGGGTGTTTTTTCTAAACCCGCTTGGAGATACGCATCCTGCTAAGCTCGGGAACCCAAGGCTCGCCTACGATGTTTACGCCGATTCGCAGGGCTTCATCGCGTACATGGAGCAGCCTGGCGCGACGATAGCAGTAGAGCCGTTTCACGTATATCGGAGCATCGCCACCGACCTCTATCCCTTGCTGGGCCTGTCGGGAGCGCAAGCTCCTGTGAAGCACAAACCCATACCCTTGCGCGTTTCAGGCGGGCCGATCATCGATAGCATTCGGCCTTTGGAAGTAACCGCTGGTACGCGCACGACCTTGAGCATTTATGGGCATGGCTTTCTGTCTGGGCAAGGGACAGTCCAGTTTCCAAATGCAAATACCGGGGGAACTAGCATGATGGTCGGTGACTCGACGGACGTTCAGCAGTGGACAGATACGCTGATAAGGGTTTGGGTCCCAAGCATTGGGGCATTGCCCTTTTTCATAGGTACGGCTGGATCAGGGCAAATAGAAATTGAAAATATCTCAGGCGACACTGCGCGGAGTGCCGAAAACGTTGCGGTGCTTTTCGGGATCAAAAATGTCAGGAACCAAGACAACCAATATCCAATCGGTGTTGCGGAATTTGCCTCACTGTTCGACCAAGATTCCCATGTGCCGAGCGACACGAGTGGAGGCTATACTTTCAGGCTCAGTGATTCATTCTCAGCAACAGATAGTGCGGAGGTTGCGCTTAAGCAGGCGTTGCGGCAGTGGCGATGCGCTACGGGAGTGAATTTCAAGATAGGAGCCGATACCTCCCTCAATGTTTCGGGGAATGATCTTGTAAACCTGGTAAGATGGGACGACTTTCCAGATACCCTTGCAACTGGTCGCTTGGCAAGGACAACACTCTATTTTGTGGACTGCGTGGTTGGCCAAGCACCGGCCTATCAAATCTCGGAGATAGATTTCACAGTCAATCGAGAATTTGCTTGGAACTTTGATACCACTGGAAATGTGCCTTCCAAAGTGGATTTCTACTCCGTGGCCCTCCATGAGATGGGCCATGCGCATGGACTGGAGCATGTGATCGACACAAATGAGGTGATGTATTACAAAATCGCACCGGGTGAAAGAAAAGCCATGCTTACGTTGGAAGCGCTTGACGCTGGGTTTTGGATGATGGATTCAAGTGCCGTTGCAAGGGGCAACTGCTATGGCCCCATGACGATTGTGCCTGCAAATGACTGCAACATGCTGCCCGTCGCTCCTAGGCTCGAAGATGCCGCCCAACTTCTACTATATCCCAATCCCTCAAACGGGACTATCCATGTCAAACGATCAGGTGGAACCCAATCGCGATCCTTGGAGATGAGGCTTTTCGATGCGGGAGGAAATGTCATCGCTTCCAACCGATTTTCTGTAACTTCTACAACTGCGGATACTTGGCTCTTGGATATGAACCAACTTCCGTCTGGCCTCTACCTGGCAAGCCTCCGACTCGGCAATTCTCTATCTAATTCCAAAATTGTTCTGAGCAGATGAAAGCACTACCTACCTTTTTTTGGCTTCCATTGACATCCATCATGATGATCGCGACCCTTATCTCTGCCTGTACACCGCTCCAGCAAAAGCGCCGTGATCCAGAATGCCGACTTGTTTTTGAGCAGATCGAAAGGTGTTGGGGGCGTGATCCCGCCACTGGGCTGCATCTGCTCAAGTGCGCTGCTACTGGGGATCATGGATTTGGTCATTTCAAGAACGATGCTTGTTTCCAAGGTCTTCGACAACAGGATATTGAGCGCCTTTTTGGCAAGGCAGACACCATCGCGGGAGGTCACATGTATTACTACATGAGTCAGCCATGCCTTCAAGGAACCGCCGTTGTATCGAATGGATGCTACTACCTCCAATGTATTCTTGATGCAAACGGTTTCGCTACAAGGATCATGATAGCAACGATGTTTGAGAATATCGATTAGCTAGCACCTGGCTCGTTTCCAGACAAGGGAAAGGATTGCCCCCAATTCCATCTATCAACTACCTCAAGAAAGCGAAATTCACTCTAAGGCAAACCCAAATAGCCCGCTATTTGGGTTTCCTGTCACCGCTTACATACAGAGCTTACCCACATTCACCGTTTTGGAACACCGCCAGATGGCTCCCTTTTTCACAAAATCAAACGCGCAGCCATTGAGAATTTGATCCGATTTAACCGTGTCGGTGGTTTCCCACCAAAAGCTACCCAAGATTCCTCCAAATCGAGCCTCAAAGAGTCCAGCAACCAAAGTGGGATTGATCCGCCCACGTAGGAAATGTAAGATTTGGCAAGGCCGCTTCACAACAATCTTCAAGGCGATTGCCAATACGCTTAGCCCATTTCACCGCTTGGGGATATATTTTTGGCCTTTTCGGGCCGTTTTGCGTACCTTGGCTTTGTCGATTCTTGCATTTATCAACCAAAGAGTGGAGTGCGTATGAGAAGGTTACTTTCGGGTCTTGCTTTCAGTTTGTTCATTATCACATCGGTAGCCGCCCAAGGAAACGGGAATGGCTATGGAAATGGAGGCTATGGCAACAATGGAAACGGAAATGGCGGCTACGGAAACAATGGCAATGGAAACGGAGGGTACAGCAACAACGCCTACGGCCAAGGAAACAGCCAATGGGCAAACGTCAATTGGCCGCAATGGCTGATCAACTGGCTTGAAAACGGGGGGCAGATACCGCCAGTGCTTGCGGCAAACGTGATCTGGGAAGCGCGAGGATGGGGGCAACAAACTTTCAGTCTGAACTATGGACAGATGTTGCAGAAATACAGCCAAGGGCAGCTCACGCTTGAATACCTTTCGACTTCACCGCCTTCATTGACTTTCAGAGTACGATTTGGTGGGTTGAGCATCACTGTCATTATTGACGGTTGATTCCCATTACCGAAGACGCAACTCTGTCCATCCAATCATCGGGTGCAGGTGGGGATTGAAGGTTGTATCCACAGAATGCTGGTAGCTCCGAAGACGCTCTAGGAGCTTTCCCAACGACTTTCTTAACTTGGACTTGCCTTCAAGGTTGCTTTCTTTGGCCAATAGCATTACAAACTCTAATGCAGCAATTGCTATCAAGGAATGAACCTCATCCTTCAAGTAGATTGTAAGATAGCGTTTGTATCGTTTTCCGTATGATTTCAAGCCACGCTCATCGTCTTCGTCGATCAGGAGCATGAGATGAAGTATTTGGAACACTGCTTGCAGGGCCACGAAAGGAAAAGAATCCGAATGCTCGTATGCTTGCCCAAATACCTCCCTAGCTGCCTTGGTATTGCCCGTCGAAAGATGATAGAAACTAACAAATATGTGTGTTTGGAATAGCACCACATCCTTCTGCAAAGAATTTAGGATCGTTTTGTTTTCATTCCAAGCCTCAAGCCCCATTTCGCCGAAGGATGGAATGCCAAATTGAAAAGATGCATGAAAAAGTGAATAGGGAAGGCGACGCAGATAAGTAAATCGAATTGGTGACTCTGACATCGCCCTTGTTCTGATTTCTTCAAGGATTCCAATAACCTTTTGCCTCCGATCCAATGCCGTGTAGTAAGCAGACAAGCGAAAAAGGCATCGGGCATGGTCTTCACTTTCGCTTTTTCGGATTTTTTCAAGTTGCTTGATCAAGTTCCGTAGCTTTTCGGCAGCCTTTGCAGCCTCAGCAGTTCGCCCTAGAAAGTAATGTAGCCCCTCATCTAGCCGTAACTTTTGAATCTGGTAGCTTATCGGCCAAGCATCAATGTTCTGGCGAAAAAATTTGCTCTGAAAATAGGATTCAGTATAGGTCTCGTCAAACTTGCCTGTTGTGAGAAGTTGGTGCCTCGCTTTTTCAAGATACTGAGCAGTATGGAGGTCGATTTCTGCATCTAAGGCCACGAGCTTCCCATTTTCCATCGCCTCCCTTGCGATTTCTTCAACTTTACTGATCCGTTCATCTCCCTTGAAAATGATCGCCGCTGCCTTGAGTTCCTTTTTGTACAAGATGCCTAGCCAGCCAAATTCCTCCTGCTCCTTTGCGAACTGTTTTGCCTCTGCGATGAACTCCATTGTTTCATCATGTATGCCCCATCCAAGGAGGACATCGACATCCATGACCTGTAAGGCTACCTCCGACTGATAGAAGGCCATTTTCGATGCGGTGCGAATGAGCCATTTTCTCGCCGTCCTTCGCATCGATCCCAAGTTATTGTCTGCAAATGCAGCTTTTTCTGCGGCAGGATCATACACATCCATCGAACGAAGAAGTGTCAGGAGCTTAAATTGCAATGGCTCCTTGAAACGCATCACGGCCATCATGGAAACCAATTGCCACTCCTCCTCAGAAAGCCCACGCACCATCGCCCAAAGCGTTGGTGACGCTTTGCGACCTCCCTTGGGCATGATTTTCTTTACGGACATAGGACGACAACGACTGACTGAAATCCTGATTGCGATCTTTAGCAAGATAGCAACTTTTTATGAAATGAAACCATCGTTCCTAAGAATGGAAATACTTTGGAAAATCTTTTTTTGCCTATCATTCTATCTTGGCATCACGATAGAATGAAACGAGGGGAGGAACGCTCTTTAATAGCGATGGAAAAAGGCCAAGGGAAGCAGATAGGTGCAGGAATCGACAACTCACTTAACCCGCAACCTAAAGCCCTACGAGAAGATAACCCAGCCTAGTTGGTTTCCCAACACAGGCTGGGCCTTTTCAAATCTTCCTTTCAATGTGGCCAAAGTTTCTAAGGCAGCAACCACAGAGAAAGCGCGATCTTTGACGTAATACTATGCTTTTTGGAGATACTGTCACAAAAAATATGGGATGGAGGGATTGCTTTGCCTTTCCTGATCCATCCTAGAAGGTTGGTTTAGTTGGTTTGATAGGCATCTGCAAAGGTACTTATCCGTTTGGGTGCTACATGCTCCCGAACGTCAAGCGCCTTTCCAGGCGTTCCCCTCCTTCCAAAATGGTTCCTACGGGAAACATGAGCGGGAATGTGTCTTGGATGCGATAGAGGGTGATTTTTGGAGTCTCGGAAGGCGGCGGCATGGTGGGCTTTTCTATCCAGTCAATGAGAGATCGCAGGGAAAGTTTGACCCAACCTACGTTCACAAATCCCAAATTATTGTTGATTGATTGTTGGCCTCACCAGTCGCCGTCATTCCTTGCCCAAATAGATTCCAGTCCAGCTAGAAAGACTCTGATTTCTTCACTACCCAAGTTGTTTTGCAAGCGCGTGAGGGCATGGCGGCAATGTTGCCGATTTCCATCACCCCGACCACGATGAATCATAGCGCATCGTCGCTTGTCCCACGCGCTGCCCCTTGACCAGTAATCTCCTTTTATTCCTGCAAGCTCCGCTTTAGTTGATGGCGGCTGCGATTTTAAGCATGTTGATTGATTCATTCGGGGCCGACGCCAGTTGGCCCCGATGTTTCCTTTCTTTCATGTAAGCCGCATCGACCTTCGGGCCACGCCGGGAGCGAGACTTGCAGGACACCCCCCAAGAACACGCTGAATTCCAGCAAGGGCAATTGCGCTAGGGTCATTTCATCGATCTTATTGAGGAAAACAGCAACCCAAACGCCCTTGCACATGCAGATAAGTAACGTTGCGTTCTTTCCTTTTGCCATTGCTACCCTGATAGGACGATGGCTTTGGCGTGTTCAGGGGCAAGGGAACAGTCCGCTTCGTGCGGATGGCCCTTTGCCCCTTGTCTGATAGCAACCTAAGAAGCCACAATCAGCAAGGCCGTCCTTGCCTATTTGATCGACCACACACGTTTTTCAATTTCTCATCAATCACTTAAATCTGGTTTGCTATGAAAGATACCCGAACACCGACGATGCAAGGCCCAACGGTGAAACCGCCTGCCCTTACGAATGACTTTTCGGAGCAGGAGGCGCAAATGACCTCATCGGCAATGCCTCCCAAGTTTGCGCTGACCGCAAGCCCCTTGAATCCACCAAGCGATGAAGGCAACGCAAACGGCCTCACGCCGCAACAGCAAGCCGACTTGGAAAGGCTTGGATTGAGCGGAGATGAAATCGAGGCATTGGCCTACCCGATTGCAGCCCAAATACTCGCTGCAAGCACTCGCTTTGCACCAGAAGAATGGCAACAGCTTTGGCCGACTGTAAAGCGCCTTGGGCTTGTGTCCCAGATGGCGACGATCCTTGAGGACTTCTATGAAAAAGGCCATTGGCTCACGAGTCCAGATGCCGTTTCCCTTGCCATGTTGGAGGGATTCAGCTATACAAATGCAGACGGAAAGAAGCTGGGCGGCTTTTTGGAGCTTGCCCAAGACGGTGATCGCATCGGCATTCGTGCCGTGATTCCATACGACGACTTTGGAAAAGCCATCATACTCAATCCCAGGAAAACCACGACGGTGCTAGGCAGGGCCGTGGATGCAGCAAAGCATCCAGACGGGTTCAGGGGAGCGATGAACATGCCTATTGGCACCAACTTTGTCCGGTTCCAAAAGGATTCGAGGGTAGGCGAAAACCAAGGCGGGACGAACGTGCTGGACATTGCTGACTGGACTTGGGCCAAGAACAATGCTTGGTTGCAAGCTGCCGTGGATCGCGGGGACACGATTCGGTTTATCAGTGATCCTACGTTGCCATCGACGCTTTTCAAGGATGGGAAATTGATTGATGGGGGCATGACAGTGACAGGGCTGGAACTTGGTGTGCTTCTCAACAAAGGGCTTGCCCCCGACAAGGGTTCTGGAAATGTGGCCAAGTTCAGCAAGTCCGATCTTTTGCTCCATCCCGTCCATTGGCATAAGGTCAAAAAGGAAGTCGTCAATAAAGGGCAACTCAAGGACATGGATACAGAAGCCTACAAGCGGTTCTTGTACCGATCTGAGGATCCCGACCTTTCGCCCAAGGTTGCCAAAGACGGCAATGGCAATGTGATCGAATTTCAGTCGAATTTCTTTGGCGGAACCCCACGCGAAATCGTTACCTCGTGATTTTCGTCCCTAAGATTTTCCTAATTTACTCGTTCAATTGAAGTCCAATGAATCCTCAAAATACCTACTTTGACCTTGCCTCATTCGTGAATCGATACATGGTAGAGAGCATTGATAAATATCATTTTCTCCAAGGCAAGGGGCATGGCGATATTCTGACCCTCACTAATTCTCACTGCATCATCTATCTTCAAAATTTTGGAGAGGGAGTAGGTTTCTCCTTTGCCGCGATTTCAGACCCGGAAACGGAGTTCTCGTTGTCTGAATATCTCGATGCTTTTGTGCAAGGAGGGAGGCAGAAATATTGGCCCAAACCGCCACAAGACATCGACTTGGAGCAAAAGTTAATCGATGACATGTTGGCATTTAATCTGGTGCTGACTTCGGAGGTTCTTGCATTGCCTTTGGCTGGGGATTTTTCTTGGAGTTCCAAATTAACTGCTTACAATGAGGAATATTCACGCCTTGGTCAAGAATTGACACGGCTTGAAGTGATAGACGAGCATCCAGAATGCGATGCTATTTGGCGCAAGAATTTGAATGGCGACCTCACTTGGATGGACGATGTAAGGCGCATTCTAGCCGAGCAGGAGTCCAAATCCTAATCTAAAACGCTTGTAGGCAGATTCACAGAACGTCCCATCGTCGGGATGGTTGGGAGAGTCATGCCCTGAAATTGGAAAATCAGTATGCTATGAATCAATCTGGATGGACATGGAAATCTCAAGGGAATGGTTGCGCTTGCCCGTTTCGACGGTGAAGAAGGCAATGTCGCCGAGTCGCAACGAGGCCCACATATTGCAATCGGTGGTTGCCCGATTGGCCACGGCCATTGAGCGACATTCGCTCAAGGCAAGCCGTGCTGCCAACAACGAGGCGACCCTTGAAAACGGCCTTTGCAGGTTGCATTTTTCAGGGCTTTACGAGGACAGGGTGCTTTGCAGGTTTTCCAACAAGGGGCGCTTTGGCGGGAAGGATTTCGACCTTGCGCTTTACCTGTACGTGCGGTTCGGGGATTGGGCCTTGGAGCTGCTTCCGTGTCCAGACGGTGATTGGGACAATGAAAGGCGGGTGCTGCACTATCTCGACGGCTTCAATGCCCTGCTGCTGGATGGGTGGCTGCAAGAACCGCTGGAGGGCAATTTCTCGTGGATTGCCGACTACCGCAGGATCGAGGCGGAGGCTTGCGCCCTGCTCCAACATCTTGCAGCCATCAAGGCGCAATATTTGGCCCTCTGGACGGCGATTCGCAGCAAGTTGGCTGCAAGCGACCACACTTGGATTGCCGATGCGCGTGAATTCATTGGTAGCAACCTGTTTCACGGCGATGCGGCGCAATTGCCGCCGATTGCCGAAATCCACCCCGTGAAAGTCGGGGTTCCAACGGCCTGATGGCCGATTCTTAGGTAGTATTTGTTCATGTAATCAACCATCAAGGATATGAGAACTCATTTCCCCGATACCCTTTTGCTTTTGCTTTTCATGGTCGCCGCAAGTGCGGCCCATTCCCAATCCAGCCCAAGCCCGGTGATCCAGGACTACGACAACACGAGCTTGCCCGTCACGTACCAGATCAACTCCGACACGACCTTTTGCAAGGGCCACAGCATCACGCTGCACGGCCAATATTTCAAGAAGGCGACATCGGGCGAGCTTTGGGACACCACCCAGGTTTTTCTTGGAGGGCAAAGGATTTGGCCGCAGTCCATCACAAGCATGATGGGCGGCACCAACGACCGCATCGTGATTCAGATTCCCCCCGCCTACACGATCGACACTTGCTTGCGGGTGGAGATTGTGAAACGGACGATACTTGCCCTCGACACTTTCCAATACACCGTCACCGACACCATCTGCCTCACGGGCGATGTGGCCCAAGTGGCCTACCAAGGCTCGATCTTCTGCCTCGGTGACCCGAACCCATTGCCCTCGGTCACGCTCATGCCGCCGACCGCCACGGGCATGTTTTGCTGCCGCACGGGCGCTCCTGGGTTTTGGGTCAATCCAAGCACGGGCGAGATTCCGCTGCACCTTGGGGCGGTGGGCAACAACAACCAGTTCCTCTACTGCTCCAACCATCCACGCTGCTCCGACACGGTGGCCTTTGCCGTGTCGATCAGGCCAAAGCAACCCGCAGTCGCGACGATCAACGGCCTCACCCAAGTGACCGTCTGCCAAGACGGTGGACTTGTGAGGCCCGACTCTGCAAACCTCTTTCCCGCCGGGGCAGTTTTCCGTTCGCCCACGGGCCTCTACCAATTGAATCCCTTCACAGGATTGTTTGACCCGGCCTTGTCGCCCGTGGGCTTGCACGAGCTCTGGTACGTCCCCGTCGGCGGTGGTTGCTATGACAGCACCATGATCCAAGTGATCGTGCTGCCAACTTCGACGGCCACGGTGGGCTATCCAGCAGTCCCGCTCAATCTTGGAGTCCCTACCCTTTGCCAAGGCACCCAGGCGGTTTGGCCCTCGTTCACGAGCGGCAATTCGGGCGGCACCTTCATTGCAAGCCCAAGCGGACTCGACCTCGGCGGTGCGGGCGACATTGCCCCGGCTAACAGCCAGACGGGCATCTACACCGTCCAGTATGCGACCACGGGCCAATGCCCCGACACCGTGACGGCCATCGCCAACCTGCACATCGACACGACCCTTTCAGCCCAATTCACCCTGCCACAGACGCAATATTGCGCCCAAGGTGTGCTTGGGCCATCGGCCCAAAGCGCAACGGGGACTTGGCAAGTGACCAGCACGACCGGGCAGGTGCTTTTCAGCCAAGGCACGGCACCTATTGCAGTTGCGGCGACTGGCATTGCCAGCGGCGCAAACTACCAGTTGCGGCACGTCACGGGCGGCTTTTGCTCCGACATGGCCTCGGTTCCATTCTCGGTGCTTGCGACCGACAACCCCGCATTCACCTACCCGCCCAACGGCAATTTCTGCATCGGCGATCCCGACCCTTGGCCACTCGTGCAAGGCATCATGGGCTATTTCCACGCCGTCACCCCCTTGACGGTGGTGGACATCGACGGGCGCTTGCACCTGAGCGCAAGCGGGGCGGGTACGCACACAATCAGGCATATCACAGGCGGCACATGCAAGGACAGCACGGACGTGACCGTGAACATCTTCGGGAACGCATCGGCCAATTTCGCCTACCCTGCATCGGTGTTTTGCAGCGGCGACACCAACCCCTTGCCCCAAATCCTCGGAACGCCAGGCGGCGGGCATTCTCGGCGGATTCTGGCTTGGCCGTCGATAGCGTTTCGGGCGCGATCCTGGTTGCCCAATCACAGGAGGAATCTGGAATGTGACCTACACGCTCACTGGCAGTTGCCAAGCACAGTTCACGCAGACGGTTCAAATCAGCCCTACCGATTCATCCACCATCATCGCCTATGTTCCCAACCACTACTGCCAATCCGAACCCGACGCGATACCCCTGGTCCTCGGTGACACGGTGGGCAGCTTTGTAGCGGGTGGTGGCATTGTCTTCAGCAACACCGACAGGGGGCAGCTCGACTTGAGCGCGATGCAGCCGGGAGGGCCATACATCGTGTACTATGACATCGACAACCGTTGCGCCATCGACACACGCGACTCGGTTTGGATCGACGTTCCCGACAATCCATTCTTTTCCTATCCGCAATCCAGCTATTGCGAGGGCGGGGCCAATCCTTTTCCATCGATCATCGCCTTGTCGGGCGGCACTTTCAGCGAGATCACCGGGAGCGTCATTTTCGCAAACGCGACCACGGGCGAGATCGATGCAAGCGCGAGTGTCCAAGGTGGCCCGTACTTCATCCAATACACCACGGCGGGGCCATGCCCTGAATCGTCCAGCCAGCAACTTACGATCATGCCCAAGCCACTTTCCGCAAGCCTCACCGTGTCGCCCGACACGACCTATTGCACGGGCCAAAGCCTGATCCTGCAAGCCACGGCGGGAGGGGCAACGGTTTGGAGGTGGTACATGAATGGCAGCCTGACAGCCATCACGGACGACATGCTCATGCTGGACGCGCAATTGACGGGCCTCGACAGCGTATCGGTCGCAATGGTGAATACACAGGGATGCAGCGACAGCCTCACAGCGGTCTTGAGGGGCTTGCCAGCGCCAAGGCTCACGGCAACCATCTTGAAGGCGGAAACCAATGTGCTAGGCTCCTCACAGGTGGAGGTGCAGCTTGCCACCGACATTCCAGGCACGGTCGTGGACTGGCAAGCCATCGGCACCAATCTGCGCGACATCACCCCCGAATTCGGGAGCATCGCGGCCTTTGGCCCCGCCAATCCCGCCACGCTGCCCATCGGGGCCACGTTTGTCGCCCCATTCGACCTCGGGCGGCTCAAGTTGCTGCTATCGCCCCGCAATGCCTCGTGCGCCGGGTTCCGCGACACGGTGGTAGTGATTTTGAGTCCCGACACGCTGCCCATCTTCGTCCCGGAGGTTTTCACAGCCAATGGGGACGGCAAGAACGACACATGGATGATTACATGCCTACCGGGCATCAACCCCGGCGACTACAAGATGCACCTCTTCAATGATGCGGGCGGCAAGGTGCTGGAAATGGATGGGCTGCACCAGAATTTCGACGGCGGCTCCCTGCCAGACGGCGTGTATTGGTGGGTGCTGCAAGACACGCAGGGCCGCGACTTGCAAGCGGGTGGACTCACGATCAGAAGAAAATGAAACTCAGGAAATAAGAATGGAAACAGAGAGCGAGACATTGGAGAAAATCGCGGACATGGGACTGCCCAAAGGGCATCTAAAGTTCGACCAAAAGCGCAAATTCAAATTCCGGGTGACCTTCAAGGCCACTGTGGGAGCTTCAAAGGCTAGGGAAAGCAGCTTCTCCTACTATGACTTGGTATCGGCCCGCAAGTGCTACCGCGACATCCTCTTGGCCTTCTACAAGGGCAGGGAGATAGAGTCGTTTGCCGTTTGCCTGAACCACCACGGCTCGAAGAAATGGGAGAAGCCCATCCATGCGGAGGCCACCGACGAGGGTAGTTGAGACACACGGAATCGAATAGAGAACGTGTCGGTGTAGGTGGGAAATGTAGCAAAATGGCAAATGTCTCCTTTTCGGATACTTTTCCACTTCTTTTCGCCTTCTTTTCCGATACTTTTGCTGTTTTCGTGTCTTCTTTTCCTCTATTTTTCCTCTTCTCATCGGCTTCTTTTTTGGGGAATGGTTGCAAAATTTTGTCAAAAGCCATTCATTGCGTTTTGCATTGATAACCAATGTTTTATGAATTCGTACAAGGGGTATGGGCCAGAAAATCCCCCTGATTCAGAAAAATGGAAACCAAGACGGGAAAATCATCAATCGCAGCGTTCCGCCAGCAGATCGTGGAGCTGCAAGAATACACCTTGACCGCCACGGAAGCCGAGGTCGAGACCACCTTTCAGCGGCTCGTGCCAAACTCCAACGGAATGCTGGGTGAGGCACAGGTGTGGCAGCACCTAGGCTCCAAGCGGCGGGCGATCATCGCCTTCCTCGACCAGATGTATGGCGTGACCGAGAAAATGGAGATGGTGCGCGAGATCGCCAGAACCACCGAATCGCTCGGAATGCCAGACTGCGGCGTGGAAGGAATGCCTACGTTCGGGGAGCGGGCTAGGCAAGCCGAAGAAATTTTTGAGTTTTAGGTGGCTTCTTGCCATTGCCTAACGAATACCGCCCCGTGAGTTCAGTCTCATGGGGCGGTTCCTATTCCCCGACCAACGTAAAGATGCGGCAGAATGGCCCGAGAAAATCAAGCAAAACCATGCTAATGGAGTGGAGTTGCTGCCCATCATCCCCTCGAAAAAGGAATTTCCGACACCTTTCCGACACATCTCCGACACCTTCCCGACATCATTCCATACAAATCCCGACACATTTCCGACACTTTTCCTCTTTCCCCCTGGTGCAACAAACGATTCGTGTACCTTTCCAGATAGCGTCCACAAAATCCAGCCCTTCGACTACCTGTTTCCAATAAATGTCCATGCGATTTGCTTGCATTTCTAGTTTGTGTCCACAAACGTTGGATGGATGCAGTAACTGCACGCGACCTGTTTCCAGCGAATCCCCCAAAACTTGTCTCGAACCCATTCTTATGAATTGTTTCCGAAATGGTACGCATCATTCTGAAATAATATCGAAATTGTAATGAAATATAATCGAAATAATTCTGAATATTTTCACACCTTTGCCCATCAACTTTTACCCAAAATCGGGCTAGTTTTGAACCAAACTCGATGAAAATGGCACACTTCCCCCAATCAGACGATCAAATCCCGGCTATGAAATGGGCGGGAATCCCAGAAATGCAATTGGAAGCGTTGGAAACAAGGCAAAGGCATCGAATCACAGCGCTTGAGGAAATGCTAGCGGCTGAGAAGCTGGAACTCGCTTCGATCATCGCTGCAAGGTCTGGGAAGGCCCCATTCCAACAAGGAGCGCAGTTTGCTGTCCAACCTGCACCGCAGCACTATTCGACCGAGCTGACCTGGAAGGACAAAATCCTCTTGGTCAAGGAAGCTGGCAAGCCGATCCACGGCAAGGAGATCGGGCCAGCGTTGCGACGCTTGCAGCCGCATGGCTTGAAATTCAGTGACCTTGACAATACGGTCTCGGTGCATCTCTCCAAGTTGGTGAGGGATGGGGCGCTTGTGAGGATCAAGGTGAAGGGGCGGTCTGGGTCGTTGTATGGGTTGCCAAGCACAAGGACTTAGGCTGAATAACTTTCGAAAACGTTCAATAGTAAACTCAAGCAGCGAAAATTGCTGAAAGTTTTTGACATGAGATGTCAAACAGGCATATCAACTTACAACGACTTCGGTGAATGGCTCTCTACGTTAAAACGAGTCTTTGGACATTAGATTGGGGGTTTTTGTAAGGAAACTCTATCTTTGAGAAGATTCCTAAGGGTTTCGAATTGAATTATTGATTACTCAAGTGGTGCTAAGAAATCAGACATATCGCAGGGCGTCGGCCTCCAACACATGCTCGAAGCCGCCTGTTAGCTATGTTTTACAAGGCAAGATTGGGACCAAAGACATCGTTTTGCCTAAGCACTCCTTCTATTTCAGTGTCAAAAAAAGAGGAGGCTGCTATTTGTGGGATAGAATTTTGCGGAATAAGTTAGCATGCCAAGACGTTTTTGTTCGCATTGTAGAGGAGTCCCTGCCCTTTTTTTTTCTTGAAAACAGGTACGGAAAGGGAGGCTCTCCAATGAGGGTACATGATGTTGAATTTCGGCGTAGCATCCAGAGAGCGCTAGAGGGGTTCAGGACAGGCACTGTTCGGGAAGCAGCCCTGTATCTTTTTAAGACACTTGCATATCCCACTTCCCGAACCACACAATTGGCTATACCCTCCTTTGTTGAGCTGCAAAAAACATTTGACAACCCCGAAGGTAAATTTGACTTGGTTGCAGGAAGAGTTGATGAATGGAGGTCAGTTGATTTCGTTTTTCAATTGACAAAAGAGGAGGTGTTGAATCAGCTGTCACTTTTCGAGGAAAAGAGGTTGGATCGACAATTAAATTCTAGTTATTTGTTCATCGTAATTGAGCTATCCAAGCAAGAATACACAAGAAAGGAAATTAGTGGAATTACACGCGAGATCAATAGGCAATACAATATGCCTGTTATGGTGATCGCAAAATATGGTGACAATTTGACACTCTCCGTTATCAATAGACGGAAAAACAAAAAGGATCTCAGCAAGGATGTTCTCGAAAAGGTGACTTTGATCAAAGATATTTCTCTTAAAGGAGAACCCAAACGATCGCATATTGAAATTCTATACGATCTTTCGTTTTCACAGCTTTCAAGAAAAGGTAATATTCTCGGATTTGAACAATTGCAAGGTGCTTGGGAAAAAGTACTTGACACAAGAGAACTAAACAAACGGTTCTATCAAGATTTGTTCAATTGGTATGCTTGGGCTATTGATCATGTTAAATTCCCAATTGAATCATTTGCTAAAGGCGGCTTTGACCAGGATTCGAAAGAAGCTATTAGTGCGACAAGCTTGATCAGATTAATTACAAGAGTCATTTTCGTTTGGTTCCTGCGAGAAAAAAAGCTGGCAAATGAAGCATTGTTCAAGCGTGAAGAGCTAAAACAAATCATCCAAGGATTTGATGAATCTGATGATTCTAGCAACTATTACAACGCAATACTACAGAACCTTTTTTTTGCTGCACTTAACCAACTTCCTTTAGACCGGAAATTTGAGTCAGGCCTTCCAAGTACAACTTCGAGAATTAATGTGGGCAAAAATACGTGCTTCCGATTTAGGAGTCTTTTTTGCGAAGAAGAATCCAATCCGCTTAGATTATTCTCGGAGGTTCCATTTGTTAATGGAGGTCTGTTTGAGTGCCTAGACACGATTGGATTAGAAGGAAGTGGTCAGTTCATTGACGGTTTTTCTGAAGACCCCAGTGAAAGGGCAATCATTCCTGATTTTTTATTCTTCAGAGATGATCTTGATAAAGGCAAGGGGCAAGAAGTCGTTCTGGCATGGGAACTTCAGGCAAACATGATGGACTTTTTACCATTCTAGATAGATACAAATTTACAATTACTGAAAACACTCCAATAGAAGAGGAGGTTGCCTTAGACCCAGAGCTTCTTGGCCAAGTCTTTGAAAACCTTTTGGCAGCATACGTTGGTGAAACTAAGGAATCGGCACGAAAACAAGCAGGAACCTTCTATACCCCAAGGACGATTGTTGAAAAAATGGTAGATGATTGCCTCGTCCGTTTCTTGAAGAGGAAATTGGACGAGACAGGTGAAGGCGATCAGGAATGGTCGCTACGGCAATTAGTTCAATACTCAGAGAGTCAGGTGGATTTTACCAATGAACAAAAGGAATTGATTCTTCGATCAATTTCCGAATGCAAAATCCTTGACCCAGCTTGTGGTTCTGGTGCATTTTCAATAGGCATTCTCAACAAGCTTGTCCACATATTTACCAAGCTAGACAGCCAAAACGCGGTACTTAGCCGCCTGCAAGGACAAAAAAACAGAGAGAATATTGATGCATTGGACAAAGGACAAATTGAATATTCGCGAAAACTATTTTTGATCGAGAATTGCATTTTTGGCATTGATAGGGAGCCTATTGCCGTTCAAATTGCAAGATTGCGAGTATTTATTACATTGCTGATTGATCAGCAAAGAAATGAAAACCCTAGTGAAAATTATGGAATTCAATCGCTCCCAAATCTTGAAATGAAGTTTGTTGTGGCTAATACATTGGTGGATTTTAGACCTATCGGAAATCAATCCGTATTGGGTAAGTCCCAAACCTTCAATTTGGAATGTGAAGATGACCTGGACATGCAATCGTTTGAACAAATGATTCAAGCCTATTTCTATGTGAAAGATCATAAAGAAAAGATACTGCTTCAGGATGCTATTCGCAAAATGCAATTGAAGCTTGCTGGGGAATTAGCAGAAGGTATGCAGGTTTCACCTAGCACCGTATCACATGACCCATTTGATGCAAAAAAAATAGCCAAAGGCTTCGAAGCTGGTATCATGTTTGGCCCAAAGCTTTCAGATGGCTTTGACATTATTATTGGGAACCCACCGTGGGGTGCGAGGCTGGATCCTGACGAGAAGAAGTATCTAAAGGCAAGGTATTCCAAAATCGATTCCTCCTCAGCAAATTCACTTGCCTACTTCATAGGTTGGTCGTTTGAACACTATAAATGTTTGGTGTCTTTCGTTGTTTCTGACAACCTTCTTACTAAAGACTTCCCAAGAACTAGGGAATATATTCTTCCATTTATTTCAAATATCGACTGGTATGAAAACACCGGGTTGCCAATTGATCAAAAGCCATTTCCTCACGTGAGCCATGATGTGTGCATTATCACAATGGAAAGAGAGGCAAGCAACACTTTACAGTATTCGAAAAATTTATTTGATGCTGTGGCTGGCAATCGAAATATGCGAAGTTCGGTTGCAAAGGGGCGAATGGCCAAGAAGGAGTTTGGATTTGTTTTCAATCTTCTAGCAGGAGATATTGACTTCGAAATCCTTGATCGAATTGAAAAGTTTCCAGAAATTGGGGCTTTCATGCAATGCCATGAGGGTGTACATAGTGGTGCCATACGAGATGAAATTTTCCATCGACATAAGGTAAATGATGGGTGCAAGCCATTGTTCCTCGGGTCTGGCAGCGGTGACATCATCAACAATTTTCACAGCTCGCCTGACCTGTGGTTTGTTGATCTCACTGAGCAATCACTTTCTAAGCTAAAGAAAGGGCGAGGTTCTATTGGCCAAACGGAATGGTTGCTGCCCAAAATATATCTTACAAGGACTGGTGATCCTGTGAAGGGGTTTGTGGACTCGGATAATTATGCTTCCAACAACTTCTTCTCTTTGCAGCATCAAGATTTGTCAAAAAACTCCATTGAATACCTCCAATATGTTTTACCTTTTGTGATTTCACCAATTGCGCAATATTTTTATCGAACATTTGCATCTCCGAGGCTTGGGAGTCGATTTGTGGAAACAAAGATTAATCATATACTTCGGTTTCATATTCCCAGAGATTGCAAGGAAAGAGAGGTCATCACTTGCATTGTTGGTCTCATTATCAAACTGCGTAAAGAAAAACTGGATTCGCGTCTATTTGAAAGGGCGTTAAATGCGGTCATCTATGGCATTTATTTCCAAGAGGAACTGCAAAACGTTGGCGGATTGATTTTTCTGGATCTTCAAAGGGAGTTGGGAATGTCAAATCCAAAGGAAATGCCGACAATGGAAATTGTTGACCTTGGCAAACGGATTGCAAATCCAAATCATCCCATAGCAATAAGTATGGCAAATTTGGACACCATAAAGCTTATTCGTAGGATTGAAGAAAGGAGTTAGTCATGGCATGGATTACGAGCATTGATTTGAAGAATTATCGCGCATTTACAAGCCTAGAGCAACCAATCAAGATTCCAAAGGGTCATCATGTTTTGATATATGGTGAAAATGGAAGTGGAAAAACGTCTATTTTTCATGCATTGGATCATATTCTACGAACCTCTTTCTCAAATGCGCGGTCGCAATTTCACCGGAATGTTTTCACTGATTCAGCTGAGCCTGCGATGATACAAATTGAGGTCTCGGATATTGTTGGTGCAAATAGAGTACAGGTATTTCAGGTTGCTGACGATCCTGATGCCTCTAATAATAGCATTCCTCTCCTTCAACGGGCAAGTAAAGTGCGAGGATTTTTGGACTACAAGAAAATATTGGTCGCGCATGCCCTTGGCCTAGACGATGGCGGAAGGCTTAATGTCTTTGATCTGCTTGTAAGATTCTTATTGTCAGATCACACTATAGCCATCGGCTCAAGCTCAACCACGGTGGGACTCTTGGATGAATATCGAAGGATTTCAGGCATTCTTCTTAGTAAACGGGCAGGATCGCATGATCATAATAGGGCTCTAGTGAACTTGGCTGACTGGAATTCTGCACTTATTCAACTACTCACAGACACAGCAAACATCGCCAATGGTTTTTTGCAAGGCCATTTTCGGAATAAGCTGCATTTGGATTTTTACATTACGCCAGCGAATGTATATAAGCCTGAAGGATGGTCAAAAAAGAAAATGAAGGAAGAAATTTATTTCAAAATTTCCTATGCGGATACAGAGATACAGGACTATCACTTATTCTTGAACGAGGCAAGGTTGTCTGCCTTTTCCATTTGCCTTTTTCTCGCTTCTATCAAAACATATCCAATTCATTCATCTGAGTTGCGAATTATCTACTTGGATGATGTATTTATTGGGATGGACAATGGTAATCGAATTCCACTTATTGAAATTTTGAAAGACGAATTTCTTCACCAAGATATTACAAACCAGAAATTTCAGCTGTTTCTCTCAACATACGATCGGCAATGGTTCGAGTTAGCAAGGAACTGGTTTGAGGCAGAGAAGGTCAAAACTAAATGTATAGAGTTGTTTGTCGGCAATGATGACAGTGATCTCACAGCCCCTGACGTTGCGGTCTTAATCGATCCTTCGGATTCATACCTTTCGCGAGCAAGGAAACATTTTGTTGCCAAGGATTTTCCTGCTGCTGCGAATTATTTGAGAAAGGCTTGTGAAGAGCAAATTAAGAGGATTTTACCACGGCATCAGACATTGCACCACAATTTTGAAACGGGAGAGATTGAGAAAATTAAGAAACTTGAAATATTAATCAATAATTTCTTAGAGTTTATTGGCAGGAATGGATTGGATTTACAACCCTTCCAACATATAAAAACCTACAAGAAAATTGTATTCAATCCTCTTTCACATGATGATATTGAAGCACCCCACTATAAAAGGGAGCTGCTTCACGGATTTGTGTTGGTCGAAAACCTGTCAAAGGTTCGCGTCAAGGAGATTCTTGATGTACAAAAGAGCGCAAGTTGGCCGATGAAGTTAAGAATGACCTCATTTGACGGGACTTGGCAGCGCGACTACGAAATTGTGGTTTTGGAAAATCTCAGAATATTGCAGCAAGATGCTGAACCAATCAAACTCACTGTCGGTGATTGTGAACTTAGATTGCAAAGTTCAAAGCGAGTTTTTGGCTCACTGTACCTAGCATTTGATGAAATTTGGAAAGAATGTGGGTATCCAGATCAAGCGAATTATTCACAGTTTTTGCAACATATTCAATTTACTTCAAGCAAAAAATTGAATGCCGGAATGGTTTTTTAGACATATCGATTTATGAACCCAGGGATCAGTGGCAATTTGTTTGTAATTGGCATAGGCGTTACAGATAGCTGGAGGAAACAACAATTTCACGATTTTTGCAATGCCGCGAGATATTACTTTGTCCAGTGTTTTTGTACTTCAACGTTTTCCAAACAATTACTCCTCTAGCTCTCAATGCAAAGACCTCAACGAATCAATTCGTCATCAGTTTTCCTTATGTAGGAAGTAAAACGTGGTGGCAATCATGCTCCCCAACCTCTTTAATAGCGCCAAAAGGGCCGTTCCGGATGCCACACGTCTATTGCCTGTCTTTGTACTTTGCCTGCTACAAACGAACCACGTTCTCGGGAAATCAGCTTTGTGCCTTGTCAGCATTCGTCCATATAGGCGCAAAACAGAATAGTCATCGAGGCTATTTCCCGCCTGAAATGGATCGGAATCGAGGAAAGATCGCTCAACGCATTAGAGGACGGGCAGCGAATGCGCATCTAGGCGCTCGGGGAGTTGCTTGATGCCGAGGAGCAGGAATTGAGTTGGATTATCGCCGCAAGGTCGTCAAACCGTACCAAGGTCGGGAACCATTACGGAACTGTACCTGTGCCCGTGGGTTACTCCGACAAGATGACTCGGAAGGATAAGATCATCCTCGCGGTCGCCGACGCCACCCGACCACTGCATGTAAGGGAGATAATCCCCATCTTGAAGTCTTGGGAATCAAAGGAGTGGTGTCAGGATATTGACAGCCTAATGTCGGTATTGCTATCGCAACTCGTAGGTGACGGAGCTCTCGTGCGCTCGAAGCGCAATGGGAAGTCGAGGATTTGAATGTGTTGCCTGAGTGATGCAAACACTTCTTTTACCCTCATTATCTTTGCTTGACATTCTTCATAATTGGGTTAGATAAACACTAAACAATATGGGCGTAGTGCTTCAAATTCTAGAGGATTTAGGGTATTCCTAAAAACCGTAGAAGTTTTTGGGGAAATTTTGTTCACAAAAAAATCTCCCCCAATCAAAAAAATGTGTGTATTTTTAGCACAAAACCAAAAGTGTCATGTCAATAATACATTTCTTAAACGTGTTACAAGGAGACTGTAATATCATAGAACATAGTAATTCAGGACGTGTAACGGTCATTGATGTTTGCAATGCAGACAGTGACGATGTTTACGAAAATGCCGAGCTAAGAAGGGCGATTTATGAAGATGTAAGTGACAATACAACAGGGAATTATGGGCAGAAAAAATATCCTGAAAATCCGATACGTTATTTGGAGAAGCTTAAGATTGAGTCGATCTGGAGATTCATCGTTAGTCATCCAGATATGGATCATCTTGACGGAATTAGGGACTTATTCAACGATCTTACGGTATGCAACGTTTGGGACACTGCGAATACAAAGGAAATCCTGGAATTTGGCAATCGCAGCAGATTCAATAAGTATGATTGGGATTTTTACAAGGCCCTGAGGAGTGAAACTGCTGAAGGGTATCGTTTTTTCAAGCTATACGCCGATAAGAATAATCCAGGAAACTATTGGACAGAAGATTATCTTAAGATACTTTGCCCAACGAAAGACCTCGTAGGGAGAGCGAACAAAAATACTGGCGATTACAACGATTCTTCTTACGTAATTCTATTCACTCCACCCATTGGAAACACAGGTAATTTCTGGAAAATACTCTTTTGTGGTGACAGCCATGATGATAGTTGGGAATATATATTGGCTAATTTCAAAAATGAAGTTTCTGACGTTGATGTCCTAATTGCCCCCCATCATGGTAGGGATTCTGACAGGAATTATGATTTTGTAAGAATTGTAAATCCAAGAATAACCCTTTTCGGAAATGCTAGCCGTAAGCATCTTGCTTATTCCAAATACTCCTCACTAAAATTGACAAATAATCAAGCAGGAAGTATTGTTGTTAAATGCACTGATAGACTTTATTTTTACGTAAAAAATCAAAAATTTAGGGATGACTGGTGGCATGAGCGTGGATGGGGCACAGCGCCAGATGCAGATGCAAGACTGGGCGCATACTTCACCTTTTCATTACCTCCAAAGTAATCAATTATGAAAGACCTACTAGAGAAAGTTTCATCGTACAACATATTCAACAATCTTCTACCCGGAGTTGTATTTGTAGCAGTTTCAAGTAAATTGACCGCCTTCAATTTTATCCACAAGATATTTTAGTTGGCTTCTCTATGTATTATTTTATCCGGTCTTATTATCCAGCAGAATTGGATCGCTTTTCATTGGCCCCTACTAAAGCTGGTGGGATTCATTCGGTTTGCAGAATATAAGGCATTTCTTCAGGCTTCAAGTTGATGGTAAAATGATGTCCTTCAGAGAGCTAATAATATGTACAGAACTATTATTAGCATGTTCATAATGCTAGGCATTTTAAAATTGTATGAAACCTTTGGTGAAGTGGGCAATCCTGGAAGAATGGAAAACTGAAATTCTGATAACCAGTTTGCTGCTACTTTTTTTGTTTTCCTATCGAAAACAATCTAGATTTATTACAAAGAGAATTGAAGCTCATGAAGAAGGCTGATAACATACGTTTGGAGAATTGATTATATTGAATTACTCAAATATAATGCACCCATTTATGTCAGAGATTTTAGGCTATCCACTTCTTTTATGTTTTTCGTTGTTGAAGTATCAACGAGCCA